>NZ_LEKR01000015.1:0-87475 GCF_001580555.1 Stenotrophomonas sp. DDT-1 | reverse complement strand
GAGTACATCAAGTACTACAACCAAGAGCGAATCAGATTGAAATTGAAGGGGCTAAGCCCGGTAAAGTACCGGGAGCAGGCCCAAGCAGCCGCCTGACCCCACCGTCCAAGTCTCGGGGGTCACTTCAGGGACGGGTTCACGGCGTCCCCCGCGGGCCCACCCCGCCCGGCCAAGCAAGGCTTCTGCTCTCAAAACGTCCAGCCACGAGGGGCTCAGCCGTTCGCCGCCAGCTCCACATCCAGCGCGCGCAGGCGATCCACGGTCCCGACATCGGTCCAACGCCCCCGATGGTGCTGCCCCGTCATCAACCCCTGCGCCATGAAATGCTTCTGCAGCGGCACCACCGAGAACCTCGGCGGCAGCCGCTCGCTGCCCGGCGCATCGCCGATCACCACGCGCCAGTCGGCCACGATCGAGGGGCGGTACACGCCGATGCCGGCATAGGTCAGGCATGGCCCTGCGCGGTCGTGGTGCAGCAGGCCCTGTGCATCCAGCCGATAGTCACCGTTCGGGTGCTGAACCGGATTGTCGACCAGCACCAGGTGTGCCTGGCCCTGCGGCTCGCGCGGCAGCGTGGCGAAATCGAAATCGGTCCAGATATCGCCGTTCACCACCAGGAACGGGGCATCGCCCAGCACCGGCAGTGCATTGAGGATGCCGCCGCCGGTTTCCAGTGGGCTCTGCCCTTCGTAAAGGAAATGCAGGCGCAGGCCCCACTGGCTGCCATCACCCAGCGTCGCCGGGAACTGCTCGGCCAGCCACGCGGTGTTGACCACCACCTCGCGTACGCCGAGCGCCGCCAGGCGCTCCAGGTGCCAGACGATCAGTGGCTTACCGGCCACTTCCAGCAGCGGCTTGGGTGTGTGCAGGGTCAGCGGGCGCATGCGCTCGCCGAGCCCGGCGGCAAAGACCAGCGCCTTCATCGGGCCACGCGCATCGGTGCGCCCAGGTCGGCCAGCGCCGGCTTGATGCGGTTTTCCAGCAGCTGCTGCAGGGGGGCCAGCTCGCGATAGCGTGGCAGCACTTCATCCAGATAGCCGATGAAGCGCGGTGCGTCGTCCAGGTAATGGCCCTTGTTGTCGCGGTAGCGCAAGCGGCAGAACAGGCCGAGGATCTTTACGTGGCGCTGGATGCCCATCCAGTCGGCATCGCGCAGGAAGGTGGCGCGGTCGGGCACCGGCAGGCCGGCGTCGCGCGCGCGTTCGTGGTACTGCGCCAGCCACTCGTCAACGCGCTGCAGCGGCCAGCTCAGGAAGGCGTCCTTGAACAGGCTCACCGCGTCGTAGGCGATCGGGCCACGCACCAGGTCCTGGAAATCCAGCACCGCGGGGCCGTCGTCGACCGGCATCAGGTTGCGCGGCATGTAATCGCGGTGGGTCATCAGCTGGGCCTGGCCCAGCGCGTTGTCCATCAACCGGCGATGCACCAGCTGCAGCCCCTCGAGCTGACCGCAGTCCAGTTCCAGGTTCAGGTGACGCTGCAGGAACCATTCGTCGAACAGGCCGGCATCGCGCTGCAGCAGCGCTTCGCCAAACTGGCCGAAGTCGGCCGGTACCGGAATCGCCTGCAGGCGCAGCAGCTGTTCGATCGAGCGGCCGAACCATTCATCGGCGTTGCGCTCGTCGAGGATCCTGGCCAGGGTCGGGCCGCCGAGATCTTCCAGCAGCAGGAAGCCGGCCTCCAGGTCCTGCGCCAGCAATGCAGGCACGCGCAGGCCGTGGTCGTGCAGCAGGCCGCGCATGCGCAGCCACGGCCGCGGATCTTCCAGCCCCGGTGGGGCGTCCATCACGATGTGGCTGCCACGGGTGCTGGTGGTGCGCCAGTAGCTGCGCATGCCGGCATCGACCGAAGCGCGCTCGACCACCGCGCTGGCATCGTCGAGCTGGGTACGGGCCCACTGCAGGCGCCGCGCGCTGCGCTGGGGATCGGAGGCGGGTTCGGTCATGCGGGCATATCCGGGGGCGCTGGGCGCGCCAACGTCGGGAACAGGAGGGGAAGGAGGGACGGGGTCAGCGGCGGCCGCTGAACAGGCGCAGGACGGCCAGCACGGCCACCGCGCCCACTACCGCACCGAGGAAACCGGCCGGTTCGCCGGGGGCGTACCAGCCCATGTACTGGCCGAACCAACCGGCCAGCAGTGCACCGAGGATGCCCAGCACGATGGTCAGCAGGCAGCCCATGCGGTTGTTGCCGGGCATGAAGAAACGCCCGAGCAGGCCGACCAAGAAGCCGACCAGCAGGATGTACAACCAGCTGCTGCTGCCGAACAGACCATTCATGCGCGCGGATTCCGCTTGAGTGTGGACGCAGCCTAGCAAGGCCAGGCTGCGTCCGTCACCGGTGCCGGATCAGCAGCAGCCGTGGTCGCCGTGGCGGGTGCCGCTGTCGGCAGCCACCGGCGAACCGCTGGTCTCACCACGCAGGCTGGCGGCGTAGTGCTCGCTGATCACCTTGGACACGCAGGCGGTGACCTTCTTGCCCATCGGGATGTGCAGGAACTCATTCGGGCCGTGCGCATTGGAGTGCGGGCCGAGCACGCCGGTGATCATGAACTGCGCACCCGGGAACTTCTCACCGAGCATGCCCATGAACGGGATCGAGCCGCCTTCGCCCATGTACATCGCCGGCTTGCCGAAGAAGGCCTGGCTGGCATCGTCGATGGCCTGGGTCAGCCACGGCGCCATGGCCGGGGCGTTCCAGCCGGTGGAGGCTTTTTCCAGGTCCAGGGTGACCTGCGCGCCGTTCGGCGGGTCGCGCAGCAGCGCTTCCTTCAGCAGCTCGCCGCAGGTCTTGCCATCGGCGGTCGGCGGCAGGCGCAGCGACAGCTTCACCGAGGTCTGCGGGCGCAGCACGTTGCCGGCCGATTCCAGCGGCGGCATGCCGCCCACGCCGGTGACCGACAGCGCCGGGCGCCAGGTGCGGTTGAGCACCAGCTCGGTCAGGTCCTCGTTCATCGGACGCAGGCCGTCGACCATGGGGAACTTCTCGAAGATCTCGGTATCCACCACTTCGGCCGCGCGCCTGGCCTGTTCCAGGCGTTCGGCCGGGATTTCCACGTTCATGCCGTCGATCAGGATACGGCCGGTGTCCTGGTCCTCGATGCGCGACAGCAGCTGGCGCAGCAGGCGGAAGCTGGACGGCACCACGCCGGAGGCATCGCCGGAGTGCACGCCTTCGTTGAGCACCTTCACAGTGAAGTTGCCGCCGGTCAGGCCGCGCAGCGAGGTGGTGCACCACAGCTGGTCGTAGTTGGCGCAGCCCGAATCCAGGCAGACCACCAGCGAGGGCTTGCCGATGCGCTCGGCCAGGTGGTCGACGTAGGCCGGCAGGTCGTAGCTGCCGGACTCTTCGCAGGCCTCGATCAGCACCACGCAGCGGGCGTGCGGCAGGCCCTGGGCCTGCAGCGCCAGCACGGCGGCCAGCGAGCCGAAGATGGCGTAGCCGTCGTCCGCACCGCCGCGGCCATACAGCTTGTCGCCGCGAAGGACCGGCGTCCACGGGCCGAGATCGTCATCCCAGCCAGTCATTTCCGGCTGCTTGTCCAGATGGCCGTAGAGCAGGATGGTGTCGTCGCCGGTTTCGGCGCCGGTCGCGGGAATTTCCAGGAAGATCAGTGGCGTACGGCCTTCCAGGCGCACCACTTCAACCTTCAGGCCGGGCAGCTGCTGGGCCCTGGCCCAGTTCTCCATCAGGGTGACCGCCTGTTCCATATAGCCGTTCTGCACCCAATTGGCGTCGAACATCGGCGACTTGTTGGGAATGCGGATGTAGTCGACCAACTGCGGGACGATTTCGCTGTCCCACTTGTCATTGACGAATTGGCCGAGCTTGGCGCTGTCCATCTGAAACTCCGGTTGCATGGGCTGATCCGGCCATTCTACGCCTGTGCCACGGGTAGGGTTTTTCCTACATCACGTCGGGTATTTGGCTGGCTTACGGAAATCCGGGAAACCGATAGGCTGTGCACATGTGGTGACGGACACTGTTCCTGCCGACGGGATTGCCGGTCGGGGCGGCCAGAATCACAGGGAGATACACGTCGTGCCTTGGAGTGTCGTGTTGAGGGCACTGGTGCTGGTAGTGGGGATCGCTGGGGCGCATGCCGCCGAACCGATCGACATCAACCGCGCCGATGCCCAGGCGCTGCAGCAGGGATTGACGATGGTCGGGGCCGCCAAGGCCGAGGCGATCGTCGAGCACCGGCGCAGACACGGCCCGTTTCATCGCGTCGAGGACCTGGCGCAGGTGAAGGGGATAGGGAAAGCGATCGTCGAACGGAATCGACAGCGGATCACCGTAGGCAACAGGTTGTTGCCGGCGGATCCGGTACCCGGATCGGTACCGGTGCGGACCGTACCCAGGCGCTGACAGCAGGAATCGTCGGAACCGGCAGGAGGCTGGTTCAGCGGTCGCGGACAGGAAGGCCGTGACCACCGACCGCCGCAGGACGCGGCACCAATCACCAGGATGGTGGCATCACAGACCTGTGGAAGGGGCTGAGATACAAACAGGACAGACGCGGCCGCGTGCAGGATGCAACGCTACCCCCACAGCGCAGGATGCGAGGGGGCGGCAGCAGGCCGACAAGGACGTAACGATTGCCCGGTACGACACATGGCTGTGTCGCCGGGCAGTTTCATTTCTGGCGCCTGGTTTTGCCGCGGCCACCACGGGCCGATGGTGTACGGTGGCCGCTCTGCATGGAAAGGACCCGCGCTGGATGCTTCCGCACCGCCCCACGACCCTGATGCTCGCCCTTGCACTGGCCCTGCCGCTGCTGGCCCATGCCGCTGCGACGACACCGGCTGCCAAGCCCGCAGCTGCCACCGCCGGCACCGCCGAGGTGCGCGGGCCGACCGACCTGAAGCCGGGCGAATACCTGTGGCATCCGGAAATCTCGCCGACCGGCCCGATCGTGCTGGTGGTCAGCCTCGATGAGCAGCGTGCCTACGTCTACCGCAACGGTATTGCCATCGGCCTGACCACGATCAGCTCGGGCAAGGCCGGGCACGAGACACCGACCGGCGTGTTCACCATCCTGCAGAAGGACAAGGACCACAGGTCCAACCTCTACAACAGCGCGCCGATGCCGTACATGCAGCGGCTGACCTGGGATGGCATCGCCCTGCATGGCGGCAGCCTGCCCGGGCATCCGGCCTCGCACGGCTGCGTGCGCCTGCCGCAGGCCTTCGCGCAGAAGCTGTTCAGCGAAACCCAGCGTGGCGATACCGTCGTGGTGGCCGATGCCAAGAGCTCGCCGATGACCCTGGCCTATCCGTCAGTGCTGGCGCCGGTCAATGCACGCGGCCAGGCCCTGCCGGAGACGGAGGGTGGGGCGTCGGCACAGGCCTGGTGGAACGACAGCGCGGCGCCGGCCGGGCAGGTCGGCATCCTGGTCAGCCTGCACGACCAGCGCCTGTACGTGCTGCGCGACGGCGTGATGATCGGCGAGTCGCCGCTGAAGGCCGACGCGCTGCCGGCCTTCCAGGGCACCACCCTGTTCGTGATGGGGCAGGGTTACAGTGACACGCCCAGCCCGCTGGACGCGAACCAGCGCCTGCACCAGTGGACGGCCTACCCGTTGCTGGGCCAGGACCGCGCCCAGGCCACGCCGGACCTGCTGGCCACGCCCTCGCTGCCGATGGCGCTGCCGGCCGAGTTCGCCCGCCAGCTGTACCGGGTGCTGGTGCCAGGCACGACCCTGCTGGTGACCTCGCTGCCGGCGGTCCGCCCAAGCCCGGCTGAATCCGGAATGCAGCCGGTCTTGGAATCCGAGCCGCCAGGGTCCACCCTCAAGGGCAACTGAGTCCCTTCGTTGTGCCCATGACTGCATCCCGCCTGTGCCGGCTGGCCGCGTTCGGCCTGCTGGCGACCTCGGCCAGCGCCCCGGCGCTGGCACAGACGCCCGCCCTCGCCACCAGTGCCGAAGATCTGGCTGCCTTGCTGTCGCGCAGTGCGCCCAAGGCCGACCGCCACGTGTTGCAGCTGGCGGCGCACGCCATGCGCTGTGCGTTGCAGCGGCCGGAGCTTGGCATCAACGGTGACCGACTGAGCGTTATCGATTACTCGCGACCGTCCACCGAGCCGCGCCTGTGGGTGTTCGACCTGGCCCACCAGCGCCTGCTGTTCGAGGAATGGGTGGCGCATGGCCGCAACAGCGGCGAGAACCGCACCGAGCACTTCTCCAACCGCGATGGCAGTTTCATGTCCAGCCTCGGCGCGTTCACCGCGCAGGAGACCTACATGGGCGGCAACGGGTATTCGCTGCGCCTGGCCGGGCTGGAACCGGGCTTCAATGACCGCGCGCGCGAACGCGCGATCGTCATCCACGGCGCGCCATATGTGAACCCGGCCACCGCGCAGCTGCAGGGGCGGCTGGGCCGCAGCCTGGGTTGTCCGGCGGTGCGCCTGTCGGTGGCCAAGCCACTGATCGATGCGTTGCGTGGCGGCACGATGGTGTTCGCCTATTACCCCGACCAGGACTGGTTGAAACACTCGCAGCTGCTGGCCGGCGGGTGCGGCGGCCAGGGCACGCTGGCCACGCGGTGATGCACGACGGCGCGCGGCATGATGCAATGCGTGGATGAACATCGACTCCCTGCTGCACACTCCGAGCCAGGTCATTTCCAGCCTGGACTACCGCCGCGAACGCTGGCGGAATGGACTTGGCTGGACCCGCGAGATCCTGCGCCTGCCTGCGCAGGGGAATGACTGGGCGCTGCGCCTGTCGGTGGCCGAGATCGAGCTGGACGCCGCGTTCTCCGCGTTTCCCGGCGTGGAGCGCGAGCTGGTGCTGCTGCAGGGCAATGGCGTGCGCCTGCGCTTCGAGGATGGCCGCGTGGCCGAAGTCCTGCCGCCGCATGGGCGCGTGCGCTTTGCGGGCGAGGAAACGCTGCACGGCGAACTGGTCGACGGCACCACCCACGACTTCAACCTGATGTGGAAGCGCGACCTGCTGCAGGCCGAACTACTGCATCGGCCGCTGGTGGGCTCGATGTTCTTCTTCTGCGAACCAGGCGTGGCCTGGGCGCTTTACCTGTTGGCCGGTCATGCCGAATTTGGGGCTGACAGCGGTCTGCCGCCGATGCACGCTGGCGATACCGCGTGGTTGGCGGCCGGTGAACGGCAAAGGCATGCGTTGCAGGGCGGGGGCGAGTTGCTGGCGATCCGGGTCAGTGCGGCGGCGGGATGATTCCTCGGCGCCGGTGGGCGCTATCCACGCATGGCGTGGATCTACGGGTGTGCGATTGCCACGCTGCCCGGACACGCCGTTCAGTAGATCCACGCCATGCGTGGATGCGGTGAGCTCAATACACATCGCGCCGGTAACGACCGGCCAGCAGTAGCGCTTCCTTGTCCGCAGTCCCCAGCACCTGCTCGATCACCGCATCCACCGCCGGGGCCATGCCCTGCAGGCTGCCGCAGACCAGGATCGTCGCGCCTTCATCCACCCACTGCCGCAGTGTTGCTGCTTCGGCCAGCAGGCGGTCCTGCACATAGCGATGCACACCGCCATCGCGGCTGAACACTGCATCCAGCCGCGCCAGCGTGCCGTCTTCCAGCATCGCCTGCAGTTCTTCACCGAAGTGGAAGTCATGCGCGGCAGTGCGCTCACCGAACAGCAGCCAGGTACGGCGCGCGCCACTGCGTACGCGTTCGTGCAGGTGCGCGCGCAGGCCGGCGATGCCGGTGCCGTTGCCGATCAGCAGCAATGGGACGTCGGGCGCCACGCCATGGAAGTTGTCATTGCGGCGCAGGCGCAGCTGCACCGGCTCGCCAATGACCGCGTGGTCGCACAGCCAGCCGCTGCCGACGCCGGGCGTGCCATCGCTGCGCAGCTGGCGACGCAGCAGCAGCTCCACCGCGCCGTCGGCCATCACCGAGGCGATGGAGTACTCGCGATGCGGCAGCGGCTGCAGGGTCGCCAGCAATGCGGGCAGATCACCCGGGGGAACCAATGAGGGCAGGTGCGAGCGCGCGACACGCGCCAGCAACGTCTGCCCGTCATCCAGCACGGTATCCGCATCGAAGCATTGTGCGTCCAGCCAGGCACGCACGGTGTGCGATGCGTGCTGCGGGCCGATCTCGGCGATGTCGCCGGCCTGCCACTGCGCATCTGCATCGGCAGGGGGCTGCAGGCGCAGCCAATACACCGCGCCGCCGGGGCTGCCCGGGTTCAGATGCTCACGTTGCAGCAGCGTCCACGGCTGGTATTCGGCCGGGCTCCAGTCGGGCAGTTCGCTGGCGCCGCCGCCGAGCTGGCCCAGCAATTGCTGCCAATGGCGCAGCGCGGCCGGATCGGCGTTGTCGACCTCGATCGCATCGAACAGCGGATGCGCACCGTGCTGGCGCAGCCATTGGTCGAGCTGGTGGCCGAATCCGCAGAAGTGACCGTAGCTGCGGTCGCCCAGTGCGAGCACGCCGTACTGCAGGTGCTGCAGCGACGGCGGCGTAGCCATCACCCGGCGCAGGAACGGCAGGGCGTGATCGGGCGGGTCGCCCTCGCCGGTGGTGCTGGCAATGAACAATGCGCGCTGGCTGCCGGCCAGCAACGCGGCGTCCACCTCATGCAGGCCGCGCACGCGCACGGGCACGCCGGCACCGCGCAGGGCCTCTGCGCTGCGTTCGGCCAGTTCGCGGGCAAAGCCGGTCTGGCTGGACCAGACCAGCAGGATGGGCGCGATGTCTCCGGTTGCGGCATCGTCGCGCGGGCGCCCACGCCACCACCGTGCGGCGCAGGCCAGCGCATACAACACCGTAGCGAGCACCGCGATCTGCGACTGCCGCGCTGGCGGCGCGCCGTGCCACCACGCTTCGCCGAGATGCAGGCGCAGCAACGCCCAACCGATCAGCGCCAGCAGAAGCAGGACCAGGCCGTTGCCGAGCCAGGCGCGTGACGGCCGGGTGCTCATGCATCCTGCTCGTCGAGCAGGCGCTGGAAGGCGCTGCTGAGGAACTCCCGCGCGCCGTCCGCTGCACGCTGCAGGTAGCGTGCAGCCAGGCCTTCGCGCTCGGCCAGTGCCATGCCGTGTTCGCGACCAAGGACGGTCAGTGCGGTGGCCCAGGCATCAGCATGCATCGCGTCGTCTGCCACCACGGTGACCGCTGCGGCGACCTGGCGCACCGGCGTGCCGCTGCGCGGGTCGAGGCTGTGGCTGTAGACCTCGCCATCGGCCTGGTACTGATGCCAGCGATCGCCGGAGGTGGCGACCGCCTTGCCATCCAACGCCAGCACCCGCAGTGGTGTTTCGCTGTGCGCGTCTTCTTCGGGTGCGGATTCCACCAGCACGCGCCAGGGATGGCCATCCGGTTTGCGGCCGTAGCCGGCCAGTTCGCCACCGACCTCGATCAGCGCGGCAGCGATGCCTTGTCCGCGCAGCCACGCGGCGACGTGATCGACGCCGAAGCCCTTGGCGATCGCAGAGAGATCCAGTTCCAGTCCACCCGGTTGCAGCAGCGCATCGCCCTGCCATTGCAGGCGCCGCCAACCGCAACGCTCACGCGTGGCCTGCAGGGTAGCGTCGTCGGGCGGGCGGCGTTCGCCGGCGTGTGCACCGAAGCCCCACAGTGCAACCAGCGGACCGATGGTGGGGTCAAAGGCGCCGTCACTGGCGGCAGCGATGGCGTGTGCGCAGGCCAGAACGTGGCGGGTCTCGGCCGGCAGCACGCACCATTGGCCCGCGTTGGCGCGGTTGTAGCGGCTCAGGTTCGAGCCGGGCTCCCATGTGCTCATCTGCGCCACCACCGCATCCAGCCGCGCCTGGATGCCGGCATGCAGTGGGTACAGGTCGCGCTTGCGCGGCGCGACCAGCGACACGCTCCAGGTGGTGCCCATGGTGGTGCCGCCGAGGCGGGCGATGTCGAGCTGGGGATCAGTCATGGTGATGCGTCGTGGCGGCGATGCCGGGGTGTGCCCGGCATCGTGGTCCACATCACTGCGGCAGCACTTCCAGCGTGGCGACGTAGCTCAGGCGGCGCTTGGCGGCCTGCTTCACCGAGGTCTTGTTGTCTTCGGTGCCGGTTTCCAGCCAGTACATGCCGGCTTCCGGCCAGGTCACCTTGATCTCGCCCTTGGCGTCGCTGGTGAGCTTCAGTTCGTCCTGTGCGTTGCGGTAGCGGGTGGCGCCCCGCACGATCTCGAACTCCAGGCCAGCGGTCGGCTTGCCATCGACCAGCACGCGGAAGGTGGCTTCCTCGCCGGCGAACAGGTCGTTCGGGTGACCAACAGCGACCAGCTCGATACCCCGGTTGGTCGGCTTCAGCGCGGTATCGTTCGGTGCACCGTTGGTGACGAAGGTCTCCACGCGGCCGACCGACTGGCTCAGTTCCAGCTTCTTCGCGTCCTTGGGCAGTTCGCCAAGGGTCGCCACGCTGCCGCGCCAGCGCTTGCGCTCGCCGTTCTGCTCATAGGTGGCGAACAGGCCGTCATTGACCGACGCGATGCGGTAGGTGCCGGGCTGCTTCAGTTCGATGTCGAACACACTGCGGTACTTGCCGGTGGCCGCGTTCTGCGGCTGCACGGTGCTGCCGTCCGGCGCGGTGATCACCAGCGATTCCAGTCGCAGCGGCACGTGGTTGAAGTAGAACAGGTCGTTGGAGACCGCACCGTCGACGGTGACCCACGGTGCGTTGCCGGCGAGCACGGTCTGCGAGGGCAGCAGCCAGGCCTTGTGGGCCAGGGCGGAGAAGGGAAGGGCAGCGGCCAGGGCGGCGGCGAGGACGAGCGTGCGCTTCATGCGGAGGACTCCAGTGGATGCGGGGTGATGCGGCAAGGAGAAGGGGATTACGACTTAATCCCCTCCGTCCCCTTTTCAGGGTTTGACGGACAGGGTGACCTGGCCCAGTTCGGTGGCGCCCTGCGCCTTGCCGCTCTGCGCGGCGGTGGCCGGCCAGGTGAAGGGGATCTTCAGCAGTTCGCGGCCGCCGACTTCGCGCACCGCCTCCACCACCAGGGTGTAGTTGCCCGGGGCCAGCTGCTTCAGTGCCGGCTGCCTGTCGTTGAACGACAGCGCGTGCTTGCCGGCCGGGCGGGTCGGGCCGGTCACGCCGTCCACCGGCACCTGCAGGGTGCGGCCTCTCTTGCGCCACCACTGGCGCAGGTCGGGCAGCCACTTGGTGCCGTGGCCTTCGCTGTTGCTGGTCTGCTGGTACCAGACCGACAGGTTGGCCGCGACCTTCTGGTCGGCGCCTTCCAGCCACACCGCCACATACGGGCGGTGGTATTCGGCCACGTTGAGCTTGGGCACTTCGACGTTGATGTCGAGGGTGGTGGCATAGGCCGGCGAGGTCGCCAGCAGGCCGCTGAGGGCGATGGTCAGGGTGACGCGCATGGGGCGGCTCCGGAGGAACGGATGGAATTCACGGTGGAAGTCAGTGGATCAGCAGCAGGGCGATCAACAGCGGGATCATCAGGCCGAGGCCGACCAGCGGCCAGGTCATGCGCCGTTGCCGCGCATGCAGGTGCAGCAGGAACAGGCCGGTGATGCAGAACACCAGGCAGGCCACGGCGAACAGGTCCAGGAACCAGCCCCATGCGGGGCCTGCGTTGCGGCCCTTGTGCAGGTCGTTGAGGTAGGAGACCACGCCGCGCGAGGTCGATTCGTACTCCACCGCGCCGGTTTCGCGGTCGATGCTCAGCCAGGCGTCGCCACCGGGGCGCGGCAGCGACAGGTAGATCTCCTCGGCCGACCATTCGGCCGGGCGGCCGCCGATGGCGATGCCCAGCTGCGTGTCCAGCCAGTGCCGGGCCGGGCGCGGGATCGGCGCGTTGCCGTCTTCGCGCGTGCCGAGCTGTCCAAGCAGATCGGCCGGCAGTTCCAGACGCTGATTCTGCACCTGGGGTTTGGCCTCGATCTTCGCGGCATGGTTGAGCGTCAGGCCGGTCACCGCGAACAGCAGCATGCCGATCAGGCAAACCGCGGAGCTGATCCAGTGCCACTGGTGCAGCGTCCGCAGCCAGAAGCCACGGTTCTGTTGCTGCTGCACGGTGGAAAGGGCGGGACGGCTCACGGCACGGTTCGAGGCGGACGGGGACTGCCCATTACATCATTGATGAGAATAGCTCGCAATTGCGTATCGTTCTGTATCCCGGAGCTATTTCGGGTTGCCGGCCAGCGGCCGGCACTACCGATCGGTAGATCCACGCCATGCGTGGAGCAGGAGCAGGGCGCGGCGATCAGAACTTCGCGTTCAGCGAAATCCAGTAGCTGCGCCGCTGGTCCTTGGTCGCATAGTCGTCCACGCAGTTGAATTCGCTCTGGCTGATCAACAGGCACGACTGCGAGACGAAATCCTTGTCGAACAGGTTGTTGACCCGTGCGTTCACCGTCAGCCAGGGCGTGGCCTTCCAGCTGCCACCCAGATGGAAGATCGTGTAGTCCTCGTAGTAGCGGGTGTGGCTGGCGCCGTTGGCGTCCAGCAGCGTGTCGCGGTAGCGGTCGTAGCGGCCCTCGCCGATCAGCGACAGGCTGACCGCTTCGTTGACCTGCCAGTTGAGGCTGGCGTTGGCCATGTGTTTTGCCGGCATGGTGCCGCTGATCGGCAGCCCCTTCTGTGCGCCACGGGTCTGCTCGCTCCTGGTCCAGGTGTAGTTGCCGCGCAGCTGCAGGGTGTCGAGCAGGTCGACGTGGGCGGCCAGTTCGGCACCCCGCGTTTCAGCCTTGTCGATGTTCACGCTCTGGGTGAAGGTGCTGTAGCCCAGTGCGGCCCAGCCCGGGCCGATGTCCACGCAGTAGCCGCTGCCGGCGCGCGCCACTTCGCAGTTGGGGAAGGTGCCGCCGCTGGCGATCTTGTCTTCGAACGTGTTGAAGAAGCCGGTCACGTTGAAGCCCCAGCGCTGGCCCTCGTAGTAGGCGGCCAGCTCGTAGTTGGTGCTGGTTTCAGGCTTCAGGTTCGGCGAACCGACCAATGGCAGCACGCCCTGGCCACCGAAGCCGGTGATGCCCGGGAACAGCTGGTCCGGTCGCGGGGTCTTGTAGCCGGTGCTGACGCCGCCCTTGAAGGTCCACGCATCGCTGGCGTTCCACACCAGGTAGCCACGCGGGCTGACGTGGCTGCCGAACACGTTGTGGTCGTCGTAGCGCAGGCCGAAGGTGGCGGTGAGGGTGTCGGTCAGCGCCCAGTTGTCCTCGGCAAACAGCGCCCACATGCGGTGTTTCTGCTTGACGTTGCTGCGGTAGCCGGCGCCATCCATGCCAAACACACCGTCGACCATGTCAGTGTTGTTGTACTGGCCACCCACCGTCAGCGTGTGCGCGCCGAAGTCCAGGTCGAGCATCGTGTCGAGCACGTAGCCTTCCAGTTCCATGCTGCGCAGCGGGCGCGGCAGGAACGCCTGCAGGCGCGCCGTCTCACTCGGGTTGAGGGCGGCCAGGGCGTTGCCTCGGCCGGCCGCGCAGTTGTTGGCGGCGCCGGTGCGGCGGCAGACGTCATTCCACAGCGTCTGCAGGTTGGCACGCTCGTCCAGGGTCAGCGGCAGCGAACGACCCAGGTTGTTGCTCTTGCTGTGGGTCAGTGAGGTCTGCCAGGTGCCGAAGCTGTAGCGGCCCTGGTGGGTCAGCGACAGCTGATCGCGCTCGTAGCGCTGGTAGGCGGTGTAGCCCACGCGCGGCTGCACCACGCGACGGGTGACGGTTCCGCTGCCGTTCGGGTTGGGAATGATCGCATTGCCGACGCGCCACAGGCTGGCCAGGCTGTCGAGGGTGCCGGTCTGGCCTTCGCTGTTGTCGTATTTCTGCCGCGACACGTCGTAGTCCAGCCACAGTTCGTGATCGTCGTTGATGCGGAAGTCCAGGCGCACACCGGTGTTCCAGTTGGTGTTGGCGACCGACTTGCCGCCACCGCCGAAGCCGATGCTGCGCTCCCACGGCGTACCGTCGGGAAGGGTCAGTGCATCCCATTCCGGGTTCGATGCCTTGGCATCGTAGTAGCTGCCGCGTACCGCCAGGCTGAGGCGGTCCTTCAGCAGTGGGCCGCTGAGGTAGAGGTCGGTGGTGCGCGCATCGCCGAACTGGTCGTCCTGCTGCACGGTGAAGCCTTGGGTCACCGAGCCGTGCCAGCTGTCCTGGTTGCGGCGGGTGATGATGTTGATGACGCCGCCCATCGCATCCGAGCCGTACAGCGTGGACATCGGCCCGCGCACGACTTCGATGCGTTCGATCGCCTCCAGTGGCGGCAGGTAGGCGAACTGGCCGCCACCGAAGTTGTTCGGGTAGATCTGGCCGACATTGCTCTGGCGACGGCCGTCGATCAGCACCAGGGTGTACTCGGACGGCAGACCGCGCATCGACACGGTGGCGCGGCCGTTCTTGTCGGTCGCTTCCAGGCCCACGTCGATGCCTTCGACGTCGCGCAGCGCATCGACCAGGCTGGTATACGGGCGCTTGCTCAGTTCCTCGCGGCTGACCACGCTGATGCTGGCCGGGGCATCGATCACCTTCTGTTCGAAGCCGGAGGCGGTGACCACCACCTTGTCCAGTGCCTGCGGGGCGCCGACGGCGTCACCGTGGGCGAAGGCGGGGCTGGCGAAAGCCGCGAGCACGGCGCTGGTCAGCAGGGTACGGGACAGGGACGAACGGACACGATGGCGCTGGGCCATGGCAATTACCTCGAAGAATGCAGGGTGGCGCGATGCCGTGCGCGAAGCGCGCGGCGGGCACGGAAGGCCCGGTCAGGGGCGGCAGGGATGAAGCAGGCAGCGACGTGCAGGCGCGACCGCGCAGGCGGTCACGCCAGGCCGTGGATCAGGCCAGCGGGGGCGCCTGGCCGCGCTGCTGGCGGCGCCCGGGCGCATCGGCCCAGGGCGTGTCCGGAGCGGCCAGCGGCCAGTCCGGGCGCACGCCGGGCATGGCCGGCGTGGCGGGTACGAGTTCGAGTTCAGTGCGCAGCCAGTGGCTGGCCAGCAGCAAAGGCGGGTGTGCCTGCTCGGCCGCTTTCACCGGAGTGGATGCACCGCGGCGCAGCTTGGCCGGCGCCTCTTCCTGCAGGGGGCTTTCGCCGCCGCGCTCTTCCAGCGGCATCTGCATGGCCATTCCAGCCTGGGCCTGTGGCAGCAGTGGCAGGGTGCCCAGCAGCAACGCCAGCATCGCCACCCATGCCAGCAGGCTGGCCAGCGCCGGACGCTGGCCGCGCATGGCGGTGCCCATCTTGCGATGGATGAGTGGGCGAGGGCGAAGCGGACGCAGCAAGCAGGGGTCCCCAGGGGTCTGCCGGCAGCGGCCGGCATCAACGGGGCGTGATTGTAATGAGAGCCGTTAGCTGTTGCAAATGAGAATGATTGCCAAAATTTCGCGGACCGGCCCGGCAAGGCTCAGACTTCGCTCCAGCGCCGCAAAAGGTTGTGGTACACGCCGGTCAGCTGCAGGATCGCCTCGGCGTCGCCGCCGGTCTGCCGCAGGCGCTCGATCGAGCCATCCATTTCCCACAACAGGCGGCGCTGCACGTCGTCGCGGATCATGCTCTGCACCCAGAAGAACGAAGCCACGCGTGCGCCGCGGGTGACGGGGCGCACTTGATGCAGGCTGCTGGACGGGTAGACGATCAGGTCGCCAGCCGGCAGCTTCACTTCGTGCTCGCCGTAGGTGTCGCTGATGATCAGCTCGCCGCCTTCGTACTCCTCGGGCGCGGACAGGAACAGGGTGCAGGAGATGTCCGAACGCAGCTGTTCGCCGTTGGCCAGGTTCATCACCGCGCCATCGACATGGAAGCCGTAGGTGCCGCCGCCGCTGTAACGGTTGAAGCGCGGTGGCAGGTACTTCAGTGGCAGCGCGGCGCTGAAGAACAGCGGATGCCGGGCCAGCGCGACGAGGATGATCTCGCCCAGCTCGCGGCGCAGCGGCGACGCCTCGGGCAGCTGCTGGTTGTGCTTGGCCTGCGCGCCCAGATGGCCGACGGTTTCGCGGCCATCGGTCCAGTCGGCAGCATCGAGGCGGCGGCGGAAGTCGGCCACCTGGTCGGCGCTGAGAATATCGGGGATGTGCAGCAGCATGCGGAACTCCTCAGAGCGACGGCGGTGCGACCAGGGCGCGCACCTGTGGATGCGGCGATGCGGCCAGCTCCGGCACGATGTGCGCCATGAACGCCGGGCTGCCGTGCGCCAGTGCAAGCTGCAGCCAGTGCACGGCCTGCTCGACCTGGCCGGCCTGCAGCAGGATCGAGGCGTAGTTGGCCTGGCCGCGGAAATCACCGGCCTCGGCCGCGCGCTGGTACCAGGCCAGCGCTGCCTGCGGATCGGCTGCGGTGTCCAGCCCGTCCTCGAGGTGGCGGGCCAGCAGGTTCATCGATTTGGCATGGCCCAGATGCGCGGCGCGGGTGTACAGGGCCAGTGCCTGCGCGCGGTCCTGGGGCACGCCGCGGCCGGTGGCCAGCAGGTTGGCCAGGTTGTACAGGCCCCAGTCCAGGCCGGTGTCGGCCGCGCGCCGGTACCACACCGCGGCCAGCGTGGGATCGGGCGTGGTGCCCTGGCCCAGCTCATGGCAGCGGCCGAGCATGTTCATCGCCATCGGCGCGCCGTTGTTGGCGGCGGTTTCGTACCAGAGCAGCGCAGCCGAGGCGTCCTGCGCGGTGCCTTTACCTTCCATGTGCATCTGCGCGAGCAGCAGCTGCGCCTCGACCTGCCCGGCCTGTGCGGCGTCGCGCACGCGTGCGAACGCAGCCTGTGGATCGTGCTGCAGCAGCTCGGCCAGGGCGTCGCTGTCGATGGGGGTACGGGTTGCCATGGGGTGAGTATCGCCGGAAACAAAAACGGCGGCAGGAGAGCGCCTGCCGCCGTGGTGGAGCGCCGTTACATCAGAACTTGACGTTCAGTGCCAGAGTGGCCGAGCGACCCGGGGCGATGCTCGCGTAGTGCGAGGCATAGGCCTTGGTGAAGTAGGTCTTGTCGGTCAGGTTCTGCACGTTGAGCTGCAGGCTGATGTTGTCCTGGATCGCGTAGCTGGCCATCGCGTCGAAGCGGGTGTAGCTCGGGATCCACTTGGTGTTGGCGACATCACCGTACTGCTTGTCCGAGTAGAACGCGCCGGCGCCGAGGGTCAGGCCGATCGGGAAGCGGTAGGTGGTCCACAGGTTGGCGCTGTGCTTGGCAGTGTTCGGGAACACGTTGCCGTTGTACGGCGACGGCACGTACACGTTGGACGGGCAGGTGCGGCCCACTGGTGCGCCACAGACGAAACCGTTGTCCTTCAGTTCCGAGTCCAGGTAGGTGTAGCCGCCGTACAGGCTCCAGGCGTCGGTCAGCTGGCCGGTGAAGCCCAGTTCGAAGCCGTTGATCTCCTTCTTGCCGGCGTTCTGGCTGGTGCCGTTGTCGACCGTCACGCGTGCGTTGTTCATCACGGTGTGGAAGATCGCTGCGGTCAGGTTCAGGCGCTGGTCGAACAGGTCCCACTTGGTGCCCAGTTCGAGGTTCTTCGTGTCCTGCGGCTTGAGGTCGGCCACGGCGGCGCTCAGGCCGTCCGAACCGTCACCACCGTCCATGCCCGGCGGGGTCGAGGAGGTGCCCCACGACAGGTAGATGCTGCCGTTGGCGGCCGGCTTGAACACCACACCGGCCTGGTAGTTCAGGAAGTCATTGCTGTTGCGCACGCGGGTCGGCGCCTTGCCGGCCACCGGGGTGGTCAGGGTGGTGCGGAAGTCGTCGTAGCGCAGGCCGAGGTTGATCATCCACTGCTCATTGAGCTCGATGGTGTCGAACACGTAGGCCGAGGTGGTCCTGGTGCGCTGCTCGACGTCCAGTGCCTTGTCGCTGCGGTACACCGAATGGGTGGCTGCCCACGGATCGCGCGGATCCGGATCGGCGAAATCGGTGCAGTTGTAGCCGGTGGCCGCGCCGGTGGTCGGGCACTTGCTGTTGCCGGTGAGCGGGTTGCTGGTGCCCGGGGTCATCAGATAGCTGCCGCGGGTCATCTTCTCGTCGCTGTACTCCACGCCAGCGCTGTAGCTGTGCTTGAGCGCGCCGGTCTGGAAGGCACCGGTCAGGCCCAGCTGGTCGGCGAAGCTCTTGACGTCGACGGCGCGGGCGTTGGTACGGCGCCACAAGGTGCCGTAGTTGTTCGGGTTGCCCTGGCTGTCGTCCGGCTGGGTCCACAGGTAATCGTTGCTGGTGTTGCCCAGGCGCGCGATGTTGCGCAGCTTGTGGCCGCCGAAATCGTAGCTGGCATCCAGCGTGCTGATGTCGGCACGGGTGCGCTGGAAGTCACGGTCGACCAGGCCGTAGTAGTTGTTGCGGTCCGGCACCATCGGGCGGCCGTCGACCCACTTCGAGGCCGGCGCACCGTTCGGGTTGCCGTAGGGGAAACCACCGGCGTCCGGCAGGTCATCGCTCTGCATGTGGTAGTGGCTGGCGATCAGCTGCGCCGGGCCGTTCAGGCCGAACGCGATCGACGGCGCGATGCCCCAGCGGCTGACATTGGCGGCGTCGCGGCCAGCGATGTCCGATTCGTGCTTCATCAGGTTCAGGCGCGCGGCGATGCCATCGCCCAGGACGTAGTTGGCGTCCACGGTGCCGCGTGCGTAGCTGTCGGTACCGATGCCCATGCTGGCGTTGGTCTCGTTCTTCAGCTTAGGCGTCTTGCTCACCAGGTTCAGGCTGCCACCACCGGAATCACGGCCACCGTAGGCCGAGCTCGGGCCCTTGACCACTTCCACCTGCTCCAGATCGAAGATCTCGCGGGTCTGCGAGCCGACGTCGCGCAGGCCGTCGACGAAGACGTTGCTCTGCGAATCGAAGCCACGGATGAAGGGGCGGTCGCCGGTCGGGTTGCCGCCTTCGCCGGCACCGAAGGTGATGCCCGGCACCATGCGCAGTGCATCCTGCAGGTTGGTCGCACCGGTTTCGGCGATCAGCTTTTCCGACACGATCGACACCGACTTCGGGGTGTCCAGCAGTTCGGCGGTGAACTTCGGCGAGGACGGATTGAACCAGCTGCCGCGCACCTGCACCTTGTCCAGGTCGGTGGCATTGCGGGAGCCGGCATCGGCGCTGTCGGCAGCCTGCGCGGCCAGCGGTGCGAAGCCGGCGGCCAGGGTGGCGGTGGCGAGCAGGGATACGCGCGGGGCGTGTTTGCGGGACGTGATGTGGGTCATGGCTATGGGTAGTGGCGTGGATCGGGAAACGGCGAAGGCCGAAGCGCAGACAGCGCGACGACATGTAGAAGGCGGTATCTGTAGAGCCGAGCCGACGCTCGGCTGGCAGGAAACGTAAACAGGCGCACGGCAACCGCCGCAGGGCGCCTCAACTGGCGTGCGGTGCAGGCGGTGCGTGGCCGGGGTTCAAGCGCAGCGCAGGATCGTGCCGCTGCCAACGCAGTGCGTCGGATCGCCACAGCGGAATGTGCGCGACCAGGATGGCGCGCGGGGGAGCCAGTCCGGTGCAGGGCGCGGCGCCCTCGCCGTCCAGCGGCGGTTCCGGTGCCGGTGCCGCATGGTGCGGGCACTCGTCCGCCGGCGGGGCCGGCGTCGGCATGACCTGCTGCAGATCTTCAGCGTGTGCCTGCCAGCCGTGGGCAGCAGGGCCATTGCCGCGTCCTTCGTGCAGTGCCGACCAGCCCAGCAGCAGCGTCAGCAGCACGGCCACGAGCAACGGCCAACCCTGGCGGGCGAGCTGGCACAACGTGGCGGTGGGCGCGGGCGAAGCCATGGCGCGAGGGCGGCGTCGTTACGAAGATGTTACGTAGAATAACATCAACGATAATGATTCGCATGTACGGCATGTTGGAGCGGCCGGGGAACGCCCTGGGAGGGCACTTGCGGGCCTCCTGCAGATCCAGCCCACGGGCGGATACCCCGAGGTCGGGGCGCGGCCTCAATCCCGGTCGTCGCGCGTCCAGACGGCGTCGTGTTCGCGCTTCACCGGGAACTTGGGTACCGGCGTATAGGCCGGGGCGCACAGGGCGCGGCCATCGCGCACGTCGAAGCGCGCACCGTGCAGTACGCACTCCACGCTGCCTTCGGCGGTGTTGAATTCGCCCGAGGACAGCTCGAATTCCTCGTGCGTACACTGGTCTTCCAGTGCGTACAGCTCGCCGTCGAGGTTGAACACCACGATCGGCGTGCCGGTCACTTCGTCGAACACGCTCTTCATTTCACCGGGCAGCAGCTCGTTGCCGGCACAGACGAAGGTCCAGGTATCGCTCACGCGGCCGCTCCGGCCAGCGATTTCTCCAGGATCTCGAAACGCAGGTCGTCGCGCTTGGGAATGCCGAAGCGTTCGTCGCCATACGGGAACGGCTTCTTGATGCCGGTACGCTGGTAGCCACGACGCTCGTAGAAGGCGATCAGTTCGTCGCGTACGTCGATCACCGTCATCTGCATCACCGGCACGTTCCATTCGCGTGCGGCGTGCGCTTCGGCGGCGTCCATCAGCTGCTTGCCGACGCCGCCGCCCTGCTGCGCCGGATCAACCGAGAACATGCCGAAGTAGCCCTTGCCGTCGACATCGGCGACGTGGGCGCAGGCCACCAGTTGGCCCTCGCGTTCGGCCAGCAGGATGGTGGAGCGCGGGCGGTCGAGGTCGGCCTGGATGCCTTCGGCGTCGATGCGGGCACCGTCCAGCAGGTCGGCTTCGGTGGTCCAGCCGACGCGGCTGGCATCGCCGCGGTAGGCCGAGGTGACCAGGGTGATCAGGGCGGGAATGTCGGCCGGCGTGGCGGCGCGGAAGGTCAGAGTGCTCATCGCCCCATTCTAGGTGGGGCGTGGGCGGGCGCAAATGGGGGGAGGGGGCAGATCCCTTTCGCAACGCGGAGGAGCTCTGCCCCCGGAGCGCCGGCTATGCTCGCCGTTCATCGCTTTCCCGCAGGAGGCAGAAATGGATTGGCAAGGCGGAGACGGGGGCGCCATGAAGGTCGCTACGCTCGGCATGATCGTGGCGATGTCGATCCTGCTCGCGTGCACGGATGGCTCTGTCGTGGGCAGGGATGCTTCCTTCAACAGTTTTGCCTGCCCTGGGTTCAACCCGGCACGTGCACTTCCTGTCGCCCTGGAGGAACTGCGTGCGCACCCTGTCCGCTACCAGGGCCGCTTGGTAAAGGTGCGGGGTGCCTACGTCGAAGGCTGGGAAATGTCGGCGCTGCATCCGGGACCGGCGGTACGTGACCCGTGGGCGGCAGACGGCATCTGCGTGGAGGGAATCGCGCCGGTGACGTTGCCGACGGAGCAGGCTTTTGAAATGACCGGGATCGTGTCGGCGGCGCGGCCGGATGCGGTGAGCGGCAAGGGGCATCTTGGCCAGTGGCCTGCCGAACTATGTGTGTCGTCGGTGCGGCGGCTGCAGGAGTGATCGGGTAGTTGGGGTCAGAGCCCTTTCGGGCGGCGAAAGGGATCTGACCCCAGTCTGCGGGCTCATCCCAGCAGCTTGCGCACCTTGGTCAGCGCAGTCATGAACCGCTCGATCTCGGCGTGCGTGTTGTAGAACGCCAACGAGGCACGGCAGGTTGCTGCAAGGCCGAAGTACTGCAGCAGCGGGTGCGCGCAGTGCTGGCCTGACCGCACGGCCACGCCTTCCAGGTCGAGCAGGGTCGCCAGATCATGCGCATGTGCGCCGTCGATCAGGAATGAGACCACGGCCGCCTTTTCCGGTGCTTCGCCGATGATGCGCAGGCCATCGACGCGGTGCAGTTCTTCGGTGAAGTGCGCCAGCAGTTCGGCTTCGCGCGCTTCCACGTGGTCCTGCCCCAGCTGCTGCAGGTAGTCGGCGGCCACGCCCAGTCCAATGAAGCCGGCGATGTTCGGGGTGCCGGCTTCGAACTTGTGCGGGGCATCGTTGAACACGGTGCCGTCGAAGCTGACTTCCTTGATCATCTCGCCGCCGCCGAGGAAGGGCGGCATCGCGTCCAGGTGTTCGCGGCGCGCCCACAGCGCACCGGTACCGGTTGGGCCGCACATCTTGTGGCCGGTGATGGCGTAGAAATCGCAGCCGATCGCGGCGACGTCGACCTTGCGGTGCGGCACGGCCTGCGAGCCATCGACCACGGTGATGATGCCGCGCTTGCGCGCTTCGCGGCAGATCTCGCGCACCGGGTTGACCGTGCCCAGCACGTTGGAGACATGGGTGACCGCCAGCAGCTTGACCTCCGGGGTCATCGCCGCGCGCAGCGCATCCAGGTCCAGCGCACCATCGGGAGTGATCTCGGCCACGCGGATGGTGGCACCGGTACGCTGCGCGACCAGCTGCCACGGCACGATGTTGGCATGGTGCTCCATGCGCGACACCAGGATCACGTCGCCGGCCTTCAGCCGCGGCAGCGCCCACGAATACGCCACCAGGTTGATGGCGAAGGTGGTGCCGCTGCACAGCACCAGCTCGCTGGGGCGCACGTTGAGGAAGCGCGCCAGCGTGTTGCGCGCACCTTCGTAGGCATCGGTGGCTTCGCTGCCCAGTGCATGCACCGCGCGGCTGACGTTGGCGTTGTAACGGCGGTAGAACTCGTCCACCGCGCCGATCACCTGCACCGGCTTCTGGCCGGTGTTGGCATTGTCGAAATAGACCAGCGGCTTGCCGTGTACTTCGCGCATCAGCAGCGGGAAGTCGAGGCGGACGCGGTCCCAGTCGGGGGCGCCGGTGCGTTCTTCGATCGGGCGCGGCGTGGACAGGTTCATGCCACACCCGCCTCGGCCAGGGCCTTGTCCAGGCGGCGTGCCAGCTGCGCGCGCAGCGCGTCCGGCAGGATCTTCAGCGGTTCATGGCAGAACGCAGCGCTCAGCAGCGCCTGCGCCTGGGCCTGCGGCAGGCCGCGCGAGCGCAGGTAGAACAGCGCATTGGCATCGAGCTGGCCAACGGTCGCGCCGTGCGCGGCCTTCACTTCATCGGCGTCGATCACCAGCGTCGGCTGGGTGTCGATCTCGGCGTCGGCCGACAGCAGCAGGTTCTTGTTGGACAGGTTCGCGTCGGTGCCATCGGCGCCTTCGCGGATCTGGATGCCACCATGGAACACCACGCGGCTGCGGTTGGCGGCTACGCCGCGCCACAGCAGCTCGCAGGCGGTATCGCGGGCGATATGGTCGATGCCGAGGCGGGTTTCGACGTGGCGGCGGCCATTGCCGAGCAGCACGCCGTTGGCGGTCAGCCGGGCATTGTCGCCTTCCAGGCGCACGTTCAGTTCATGGCGGCTGAGCGCGGCGCCCAGTTCCAGGTCGACGCGGTGGTACTGCGCGTCGCGGGCGAGTACGGCGTCGGTGCGCAGGAAGCTGGTCTGGCGCGCGCTGCTGGCCTGCACGCGGGCATGCTTGAGCACGGCATCGCGGGCGACGTGGGCGTGCAGCACGGTGTTGTCCAGGTGGGCCGAATCGCCGACGCTGAAGCGGTGCTCGACCACGCCCAGGCTGGCGCCGGCACGCAGTTCGATCAGGTGGCGGTGGTGCCAGGCCAGGTCGGTCTCGCCCGCCACACTGGCGAATACCAGCTGCAGCGGCGCTTCGACCTGCACGCCTTCGTCCACGCGCAGCACCACGCCTTCATCGGCCAGTGCGGCGTTGAGGCGGGCGAAGATCTCTTCGCTGCGCTCGTAGCGGCGGCCAAGGAAACGCACGGCGTCTTCGCCGGAGGCCAGTGCGGCCGACAGCGGCTGCAGCTGCACGCCGGCCGGCAGGGCCTGCACGTCGCTCAGCGTGGCATCGAGGCGGCCGTTGACGAACACCAGGCGCGGCGCCGGGATGTCGTCCAGCAGCGCGGCGTCCAGCGCCGGGCCCTGCAGCGGTGCCGCAGCAAACGCACGGCGTTCCAGCTGGCGCAGCGAGGTGTACTTCCAGGCTTCATTGCGGGCGGCCGGCAGGCCATCGCGCAGGGCCGCATCCAGCACTTCGCGGCGCGCATCGCTGCCGCAGAAGGCCTGGGCCATCGAGTCGAGCAGGGCGCTCATCAGACCGCCGCCTCGGGCACGACCCGGTCCTTCAGGAAATCATAGCCGTGCGCTTCCAGTTCCAGCGCCAGCTCGGGGCCGCCGCTCTTGACGATGCGGCCATCGGCCAGCACGTGCACCACGTCCGGCTTGATGTAGTCCAGCAGGCGCTGGTAATGGGTGATGACCAGGAACGAACGGTCGGCGGCGCGCAGCGCATTGACGCCGTCGGCCACGCTCTTCAGTGCGTCGATGTCCAGGCCCGAGTCGGTCTCGTCGAGGATCGCCAGCTTCGGTTCCAGCACGGCCAGCTGGAAGATCTCGTTGCGCTTCTTCTCGCCGCCGGAGAAGCCTTCGTTGACGCCACGATGCAGCAGCTCGTCCTTCAGGTGCAGCACGGCCAGCTTCTGCCGCACCAGCTTGAGGAACTGCATCGAATCGAGTTCCTCTTCGCCGCGCGCCTTGCGCTGGGCGTTCAGTGCCGCGCGCAGGAAGTAGGTGTTGTTCACGCCCGGGATTTCCACCGGGTACTGGAACGCCAGGAACAGGCCGGCGGCGGCGCGCGCTTCCGGGTCCTGGTCCAGCAGGTCGACACCGTCGAACTGCACGCTGCCTTCGGTCACTTCGTAACCGTCGCGGCCGGCCAGGACATTGCCCAGGGTGGACTTGCCGGCGCCGTTGGGGCCCATGATGGCGTGCACCTGGCCGGGCTTCACTTCCAGCGACAGGCCCTTGAGGATTTCCTTGTCGCCGATGCGGGCGTGGAGGTTTTCGATCTTCAGCATTGGAATGGTCGTCTTGTCGAATGGGGGATGGCAGGCAGCGCGACTTACAGGTCGTATTCGCTGCGCTCCAGGAATTCGCTGCGCAGGTAGGCGGTGCGCGTATCGGTCAGGCTGGACTTGGCGTGCAGATACAGCATCGGGTACATCGAGCCGTACAGGACGCGCGGATTCTCGTCCTTGCCGACCGGGTAGCGCGCCTCCAGATCGGCATCACGCAGCTGCACCCACAGGCGCTGCGCGTCCTTCAGCCGGGCCAGTGCCACCGGCTGCCCGGCAAGCTTGGCCAGCACCTGCCGGTAGATCGCGTTGAGCTCGGCGTCGGCCTTGCGGAAATCGCAGTCGGCGCAGGCGTTGAGCTCCATCTGCGTGCCTTCAGGATTGCACCCGTCGGCGTCGGCGCTGGCCGCCCATGCCGGCGCGGCGGTACCGAGCAGCAGGGCCAGGGCGAACAGGGCCTTCATCCGACCGAACCTTCCAGCGAGACTTCCAGCAGCTTCTTGGCTTCCACCGCGAACTCCATCGGCAGTTCGCGGAACACCTGCTTGCAGAAGCCGTCGACGATCATCGACACCGCGTCTTCCTGGCTGATGCCACGGGCGCGGCAGTAGAACAGCTGGTCGTCGGAAATCTTGGAGGTGGTGGCCTCGTGCTCGACGGTGGCGCCCGGGTTCTTCACCTCGATGTAGGGGAAGGTGTGCGCGCCGCACTGCTTGCCGATCAGCAGCGAGTCGCACTGGGTGTAGTTGCGCGCGCCGTCGGCATTGCGGTCCACGCGCACCAGGCCGCGGTAGGTGTTCTGGCCGCGGCCGGCGCTGATGCCCTTGCTGACGATCTTGCTCTTGGTGCGCTTGCCGACGTGGATCATCTTGGTGCCGGTGTCGGCCTGCTGGCGGTGATGGGTCAGCGCCACGGAGTGGAACTCACCGACCGAGTCGTCGCCCAGCAGCACGCAGGACGGGTACTTCCAGGTGATCGCCGAGCCGGTCTCGACCTGGGTCCAGGTGACCTTGCTGCGCGCACCACGGCATTCGGCACGCTTGGTGACGAAGTTGTAGATGCCGCCGACGCCGTTCTCGTCGCCCGGGTACCAGTTCTGCACGGTGGAGTACTTGATCTCCGCGTCTTCCAGCGCGACCAGCTCGACCACTGCGGCGTGCAGCTGGTTCTCGTCGCGCATCGGCGCGGTGCAGCCTTCCAGGTAGGACACGTAGGCCTTGTCCTCGCACACGATCAGGGTGCGCTCGAACTGGCCGGTGTGGCCGGCATTGATGCGGAAATAGGTGCTCAGTTCCATCGGGCAGCGCACGCCCTTGGGAATGAACACGAAGCTGCCATCGGAGAACACCGCCGAGTTGAGCGCGGCGAAGTAGTTGTCACCCACCGGCACCACGGTGCCCAGGTACTGGCGGACCAGTTCCGGATGTTCCTTGATGGCCTCGGACATCGAGCAGAAGATGATGCCCTTCTCGGCCAGTTCCTTGCGGAAGGTGGTACCGACGGACACCGAGTCGAACACCGCGTCCACCGCCACGCCGGCCAGCTTGGCGCGCTCGTGCAGCGGCACGCCCAGCTTGTCGTAGGTGTCGAGCAGTTCCTTCGGCACGTCATCCAGCGAGGCGTACTTCGGGCCCTTCGGCGCGGAGTAATAGCTGAGCGCCTGCAGGTCGATCGGGGCGATCTCCAGCTTGGCCCAGTCCGGCATCGGCATGGTCAGGAAGTGACGGTAGGCGTCCAGGCGCCACTGCGTCATCCACTCCGGCTCGTCCTTCTTGGCCGACAGGGCACGGATGGTGTCCTCGTCCAGGCCCGGGGGCAGGGAGTCCGATTCGATCTCGGTGATGAAGCCGGCCGAATACTTGCGGCCGAGCTGCTCGTGGATCTCGCGGTTGGGGGTGTCGTCGTGGGCGACGTTTTCGATGGTTTCGGTGGCCATGGGGGGCTGCCTGTGGATCAGGAGACGACGTCGACAGCGATGGTGCGGCGCTGTTCGTCATCGACAAGGGGAAGAGGGGGCAGGATCTGCGCGAGGCTGACATCGCGCAGGGCCTCGGAGACCACGTCGTTGATCAGCCGCCAGCTGCTGCGCGCGCCGCACTTGGGCGCCATGCCGCACTGGTGGTGGTCGTGGCTGCATTCGGTCAGGGCCAGCGGCCCCTCCATCGCTTCGACCACTTCGAACAGCGAGATCTCGATGGCCGGGCGGGTCAGCCGGTAGCCGCCACGGACGCCGCGCAGGCCTTCGACCAGGCCGGCCTGGGCCAGCGGCTTGAGTACCTTGCTGACGGTGGGCGGCTCCAGGCCGGTGAATTCGGCCAGTTCGGTGGCACTGAGCACCTCGCCCGGACGGGCGGCGAGCACGGTCAGCACGACGGTGGCGTAATCGGTGAGCTTGGTGACGCGCAACATGGGGATGCGAGTGGTTCTTAAAGCGGACTGAAATTGTACGCTTTTATTCGTCACCATCCAACCCGGGCATTCAGCCGGCGCTGGGGCCGGGCCGGGAGGCTCTGCCAGCGGGCGCTGCCGGGGGCGCCATGCTGCGCCAACCGGGTGATTTTCGCAATCACCCGGAATGGGCGAGAATCCCTGTTCCATCCGCTGCAAACAGCCCGTGCCGATGCCGAAGAAGATCCAAGCCCGCAAGTCCGCCATCCATGGCAACGGCGTGTTCGCCGTCGCCCCGATCAAGCAGGGCGAGCGCGTGATCCAGTACAAGGGCCTGCTGCGCAGCCACGGCGACGTTGATGCCGATGACAGCGGCGACGTCGAAAGCGGCCATACCTTCCTGTTCACCCTCAATGACGACTGGGTGATCGACGCCAACTACAAGGGCAACGACGCGCGCTGGATCAACCACAGCTGCGACCCGAACTGCGAGGCGGTGATCGAGGAAGATGAGGACGGCGACAGCCGTGGTGACAAGGTGTTCATCGAGGCGCTGCGCGATATCAAGGCTGGCGAAGAGCTGACCTACAACTACGGCATCACCCTGGCCGAGCGCCACACCGCCAAGTTGAAGAAGATCTGGGAATGCCGCTGCGGCTCGCCCAAGTGCACCGGCACCATGCTGCAGCCCAAGCGCTGACCGGTACCGGGTAGGGCCGGCCGCTGGCCGGCATGGCGCGATGCAGGAGCCGGCCAGCGGCCGGCACTAGCGGGAGGCTCTCCACCTGCCGTGCACGGCAGGGTCACCGCCGTGCAAGGGCCGTTCGTCCACGCTGTGCACTCCCCCAACTGGAGTGCACCCATGGCAGAGCGATTGAAGGGCAAACAGATCGCAATCCTCGCGACCCACGGCTTTGAACAGTCCGAATTGACCGAGCCCAAGCGGCTGCTGGAAGCGGAAGGTGCGCGGGTCAGCGTGGTGTCGCCCGCAAAGGAGGCGACCATCAAGGGCTGGAAAGAGAAGAACTGGGGCGACGCCGTCGCGGTCGACATTCCGCTGGACGAGGCGGACCCGGCGGGCTTTGATGCCTTGGTGCTGCCAGGGGGCGTCATCAATCCGGACACACTGCGCACCGACGACGCGGTGCTCAGCTTCATCCGCTCAGTGGATGAAGCCGGCAAGCCCGTCGCCGCGATCTGTCATGGCCCGTGGCTGCTGATCAACAGCGGCCTGGCCGATGGCCGCGAGCTGACTTCCTGGCCCTCCCTTCAGCAGGATCTGGCCAACGCGGGCGCGAACTGGCGCGACGCCGAGGTCGTGGTCGACGGCAACGTGATCACCAGCCGCAAGCCGGATGACATTCCTGCTTTCAGCGAGGCGGTGGTAAAAGCGCTTGCCGCGTGATCCGCTATACCGGTAGTGCCGGCCGCTGGCCGGCAGTGCAGTCTGCGCTGCCGGCCAGCGGCCGGCACCACCTTATTTGCCCAGCAGGCCTGCCGGCACCAGGTTGCCCAGGTTCTGGTTGAAGGTGACCACTAGCTTGCCGTTCTTGACCTGTGCCGCCTGTACCTGCAGCGCGCCGAGCACCCCGGCCACCGCCGGGTCCAGCTTGTAGATCGGTTCGCGCTGGGCGTAGTCGCTCAGCCAGGCATTGAGCAGGCCACGGGTGCGTGAGTCGAGGCGGCCGCCCTGGTTGGCCGGGGTGAAGTCGTCCACACTGGGCTGCTGCAGGTGGAAGCCCTGGGTCTGTGCGTCGTAGCGCAGGCCGCTGCTGAGCTTCACCGTACCCAGTTTGGCCGGGTTGCCGCCGGCGGTGGCCAGTGCCACGTCCATGCCCAGGTTCAAGCGCTCGCCGGCCGGAAGGCTCAGCTGAGGATGGCTCATGGTCAGGGAGATCAGGCCGCCAAGGGCGTCCTGGGTGCGCGGGAAGCTGCCATCGAGGTACTGCTGCACGTCGCTGGCACCCACCGACAGTTCGCGGCCGGAAATGGAGGGAGCCGCCTGCGCGCCGATCGCAGCGGCGATCAGTACGGTGGAGGCAGCGAGGCGGGTCATCAGGGAACGCAGGCGCATGGCGGTGACCGATGGCAGGGAATGGATGGATCAAAGAGTAGCCGTGCAGGCTGAATCGCGCGTGCATGCGGCTGTAACGGTTCAGTCCAGCATTGGACGCAGTTGCGCCGACTGGATCTGCCAGGCGCTGCCATCGCTGCTGGGTTGCACGCGGTACCAGCCACCGAAGCGGAACGTACCGTTGGCGGTGATCGCGCGGATCTGCACCGGCACTTCAAGCAGCCGCGGTGGCTGCCGGTCGTCGCGGGCGACCGGGGGATCGCTGTGCAGGCGCAGGGTGCGCAGGTCCTGCAGCTGCCGCAGCGCGGCGTCGTCCGCATGCCGCGGGTCGCTGGGCGGGATCGTCCAGGCGGCATCGCTGGCGGCGCGGTCGCGGTTGAGCAACGCCGCTACGTAGCGGTTGAGCATCGTCGATGGCGGCTCGGCATCGTCGGCGACAGCAGACAGCACCGGCATTTCACTTGCCTGCATTGCTGCGGGATCGGGGCCGGTGCGGGTGTCCACGGCTGCGGTAGCAGCGACGGGAGCGGACGCTGCCACGATGTCGCCGGTCGTCTGTGCTGCCGGGCGTGAACAGCCCAGCAGCACCAGGGGGGCGATCAGCAACATTATCCTGCGCATGTCTGCCTCCTCCCCGAGGCAACCTGGAGGGTGGCAGTGTAGCGATTGCGCCGGGATCAGCGGGAGGAGGGCAGCTGATCCAGAGCGTCCAGCGCTGGCAGGACCTGGCCGGCGATGGCCGCCAGTGCGTGGCCGCCGGTCTCGGCATGGCGCTGCACGATGTCGCGCAGCAGCTGGGTGGCGATCACCAGGGTCGCACGCTCGTCGCCGCTGATACCGGCGGTACGCGGGGCCGCCTCCAGCAGGCGCATCAGGTCGCGGCTGGCGCGATGCTCCAGTTCGATGGTGCAGCGCCCTGTGCACTGCAGCCCGTCCTTTTCGATGGGGGTCACCGAGATCCGGTAGCGGGTGGAGGGGCTGGCCATGAGGGTGTGCTCGCCGTAGCTGTGGAGGATGTGCCCACCATAGGCAAGGCCACGGCCTGAGGCGACGGCCGGCGCTGCACGCAGTGTTCCACCCGGTACGTTCCAGCACCTGCCCAGGCCGCGCTCGGCCAGTGGTGACGGGCCTGTACGGGCATTCCCGGGGAGGCGGCAACGCTGTGTTGCGGATTGCCGCAGCGCGACGCATCCACGCATGGCGTGGATCTACCGCCGGGCACGCAAAAAAAAACGGGACGGCCAGAGCCGTCCCGTCGGAATCCACGTTGGGGCGCGCGCTTACAGCGCGGCGTCCTTCAGCTTCTTCAGCGGACGCACCTTCAGCTTGGTGGTGGCCGGCTTGGCGGCGAACCACTGCTCTTCCTTGGTGAACGGGTTGATGCCCTTGCGCTTCGGCTTGGCCGGCACATTGACGGTGGTGATCTTCAGCAGGCCCGGCAGGGTGAAGGAGCCAGCGCCCTTCTTGTGCACCGAGGAGGCGACGGCGCTTTCCAGCGAGGCCAGCACAGCGCGGACGTCCTTGGCGATGACGCCGGAGGCTTCAGCGATGTGTGCAACCAGGCCGGACTTGGTCAGCACTTCCTTGATCGGCTTCGGAGCGGCCGGCTTGGCGGCTGCCTTCGTCGCGACTTTCTTCGCTGCCTTCTTCGGGGCAGCCTTCTTAGCGGTCTTTGCCATGGTTTCCTGTTCCGTGAACGGTTGGTTGTTTGGTCGGCGCCGAACCCCGTCGGCAAGCGCAATGTAGGGCAACTCTTGGGCGCCGCCAATAGCCCGAAGCGCGGAAAGTGCATGTTTTTTCATATCCAGGCCGATTCAGTACATGGCCGGCGGTGGGGGATGGGGGCACGCCAGCGTGTTCGATCGCCGGCGCCCGCCGATCGGTGGGGTGGGCGAAACCACTGAAAACAAGAGGAAAATGCGTTCCGGGCTGGCGAGGAAGTGTCCACGCGCCGGGCTCGGGGCGACGTCCGGCGTGCGGCGGAGCGACGCAGGGCTAACGCGTGACGTGCGAGGGTAGCCGTTCATCACCGCCACGCAGGAGCAGCACAATGGGAATCTCGCGACACGCCACCGCGCACTGGGAAGGCGATCTGAAGACGGGCAAGGGGCAGTTGAGCACGCCGCAGAGTGGGCTGCTGGACAAGACCCGCTACGGTTTCAACAGCCGCTTCGGCGACGAAAAGGGCACCAATCCGGAAGAGCTGATTGCCGCCGCGCACGCGGGTTGTTTCACCATGGCGCTGTCAGCCAAGCTCGGCGAAGCCGGCTTTACCCCGACCTCGCTGGATACCGAAGCCAAGGTCGATCTGTCGCTGGAAGGCGGCCCGCAGCTGTCGCAGATCCGGCTGAAGGTGAAGGCGGTGGTGCCGGGCATCGACGCGACGCAGTTCCGTGCGATTGCCGATGACGCCAAGCAGAACTGCCCGGTGTCCAAGGCACTGAGCGCCGTGCCGATCAGCCTGGAAGCCGAGCTGGGCTGAGCCGGCGCATCTGTAGAGCCGAGCCCATGCTCGGCTTCTGCAGCTCCCGTGATCTGGCCGAAGAGCAGCCGAGCGTGGGCTCGGCTCTACAGTGTCCCTTTACCAATCAAGGGTGCCGGTGATGACAGTCTGCACCTGGCCGCCCGACCAGACCTCGCCGTCCTCGTCGACCCGCAGGGTCAGGCGCGCATCGTGGCCGACTTCGCGGCCCTGGCTGACTTCGAACGGTGCACGGCCACGTGGCAGCGCGTCGCGCAGGTCCAGCCACGCGGCCAGCACGGCGTTGGCCGCGCCGGAGGCGGCGTCCTCGAAGCGGCGTCCATTGCCGACGAAGGCACGTACCGCCAGGTCGAAGCCCTCGCTGCCATCGCTGAAGGCATAGGCGAACACGCCCATGCTGTCGGTGGTCTCGGCCAGTGCGGCCACCGCATCCCAGTCCGGCTGCAGCGCGCGCAATGCGGCCTCATCGGCCACCTGCACCACCCACCAGCTCCGCCCGCCCTGCATGCGTGCCGGCGGCAGCGTGCCCAGCGGCCAGCCCTTCAGTGCGGCCTGCAGGCGAGGATCGGTGACCTCGGTCGTCTCGGCCAGCTGCGCGCGCGGGGTGCGGATGGCGATGCGCTGCTGCGCGCCTTCACCGTTGACGCGCAGCGGCAGGGCGCCGGCAATGCCGTCCTGCACCAGCACGCCGTCGATCGGTGTGGCCAGGCCTGCCTGCAGCACCGCATGCGCCGTGCCGACGCTGGGGTGGCCGGCGAACGGCACTTCCTTCTGCGGGCTGAACATGCGCAGCCGGTAGCTGGCACCGGGTGCCTGCGGTGGAAACACGAAGGTGGTCTCGGGCAGGCGCGTCCAGCGTGCGATGGCCTGCATGCTGGCGTCGTCCAGGCCGTCGGCATCGAGTACCACGGCCAGCGGGTTGCCAGCGCCGGCGCGCGGGGAAAACACATCCAGCTGCAGGAAACGGCGGGTGGTCATCGGGGCGAAACTCCAGGATCGGGTGGCGCGCAGCTTAACGCGCGGTTGTAGAGCCGAGCCCATGCTCGGCTGTGTCGGGGTGTGAGAAGAAGCAGCCGAGCGTGGGCTCGGCTCTACAGCCAACGGATCTGGCCGTCGATGACCGGCTGCACCTGGCCGCCGATCCATACCGTGCCCTGCGCATCGACCTGTACCTGCACGCGACCATCGCGACCGACTTCGCGGCCCTGGCTGGCCACGTAGCGGCCCTCGCGGCCGGGCAGGGCATTGTGCTGCCGCAGCCAGGCGCCTATCAGTGCATTGGCACTGCCGGTCACGGGATCCTCGGGCACGGCGGGCGCATCAGCGGGGCAGAAGGCACGCACCACGCGGGTGTGGCCGGTGCCGGCTTCATCGGCGAAGACGGCCAGGCCTGTAGCGTCGGTGGCGAGGCTCCAGTCGGCCAGCGCGGCCATGTCCGGCAGCAGGCTGCGCACGGCGTCGGCATCGCGCAGTGGCAGCAGCCACCAGCGTGCGCCGTTGTCCCAGAGTTCGGGCACCTGCCCGTCGGCAGCGAGCGCCAACAGCGCGGCGGGCGCTCCGCCTGCCTCCGTGTCCAGTTGCCGTGCCGGCGGGCTGGCCAGCTGGATCTCCAGTGCCTCGGCCGGGCCGCTCACCCGTACTGGGAGCACCCCTGCCGCGCATTGCTGCAGCAGGGCGCCGGCGCGCGGTTGGGCCAGGCCGCAGGTCACCGCCGCCCAGGCGGCGCCGACGCTGGGGTGGCCGGCGAAGGCCAGCTCACGGGTCGGGGTGAAGATGCGGATGTGGTAATCGGCGCCGGGCGCGGTGGGGCGCAGGAAGAACACCGTCTCGGACAGGTTCAGCCAGGCGGCCAGGGCCTGCATCTGGCTGCTGGAGAGCGCGTCGGCGTCCAGGATGACGCCCAGTGGATTGCCGGTTCCGGGGCGGGGGCCGAAGACATCGAGCTGCAGGTAACGGAGGACGGCCATCTACGGGGATATTGCGCTTAGAATCAAAGGTTCCGCCCCCGAGGGCGGCTTCCCCACATTCTACATAGCCAATCCATGTCAGCTTCCCCCCTTGTCGATCGTTGGATCGTACTGAAGTTCGGCGGCACTTCGGTGTCGCGTCGTCACCGCTGGGACACGATCGGGAAGCTGGCGAAAAAACGCGCGGAAGAGACCGGATCGCGCGTGCTGGTGGTGGTATCGGCGCTGTCCGGGGTCACCAACGAACTGACCGCGATTGCCGACGGCGCGCCGGACAGCGGTGATCGCGTGGCAGCGCTTGTCGAGCGCCATGAGGGCTTCCTGGCCGAACTCGGCCTGGGCCGCGAGGTGCTGGCCGAACGGCTGGCGGCGCTGCAGGGCCTGCTCGACGATGCGCGGGCGGCCACCCGTCCGCTGGATTGGCAGGCCGAAGTGCTGGGCCAGGGCGAGCTGCTGTCCTCCACCCTGGGCGCGGCCTATCTGCGCGCCTCGGGCCTGGACATGGGCTGGATGGATGCCCGCCAGTGGCTGGACGCGATGCCGCCGCAGCCGAACCAGAGCGACTGGTCGCAGCGGCTGTCGGTGAACTGCCAGTGGCGCGCCGACGCGGAGTGGATGCAGCGCTTCCGCGCGCAGCCGACCCGCCTGCTGATCACCCAGGGCTTCATTTCGCGGCATGCCGATGGCGGTACCGCCATCCTCGGCCGTGGTGGCTCGGATACCTCGGCGGCGTACTTCGGTGCGCTGCTCGGCGCCAGCCGGGTGGAGATCTGGACCGATGTGCCGGGCATGTTCAGCGCCAATCCGAAGGACGTGCCGGACGCACGCCTGCTGACCCGCCTGGACTATTACGAAGCGCAGGAAATCGCCACCACCGGCGCCAAGGTGCTGCACCCGCGCTCGATCAAGCCGTGCCGCGATGCCGGCGTGCCGATGGCCATCCTCGATACCGAGCGCCCGGAACTGCCGGGCACCAGCATCGATGGCAGCGCCGCACCGGTGCCGGGGGTGAAGGCGATCAGCCGCCGCAATGGCATCGTGCTGGTGTCGATGGAAGGCATCGGCATGTGGCAGCAGGTCGGCTTCCTGGCCGATGTGTTCAACCTGTTCAAGAAGCACGGCCTGTCGGTGGACCTGATCGGTTCGGCCGAGACCAACGTCACCGTGTCGCTGGACCCGTCCGAGAACCTGGTCAACACCGATGTGCTGGCCGCGCTGTCGGCCGACCTGTCGCAGATCTGCAAGGTGAAGGTGATCGTGCCGTGCGCGGCGATCACCCTGGTGGGCCGCGGCATGCGGTCGCTGCTGCACAAGCTGTCGGACGTGTGGGCCACCTTCGGCCGCGAGCGCGTGCACATGATCTCGCAGTCGTCCAACGACCTGAACCTGACCTTCGTCATCGACGAGGCCGATGCCGATGGCCTGCTGCCAATCCTGCACGCAGAGCTGATCGACAGCGGCGCGATGCCGGTGGAGGAGACCGAAGTGTTCGGCCCGCGCTGGCGCGAGATTGCCGGCACCGTGCGCCCGCGCGGCACGCCGTGGTGGCGCGGCCAGCGTGCGCACCTGCTGCAGCTGGCCGATGCCGGTACGCCGCGCTACGTCTATCACCTGCCGACGGTGCGCGCCCGCGCCCGTGCACTGGCCGCGATCAAGCCGATCGACCAGCGCTACTACGCGATCAAGGCCAACAGCCACCCGGCCATCCTGCAGCTGCTGGAAGCCGAAGGCTTCGGCCTGGAGTGCGTGTCGCACGGCGAGCTGAAGCATGTGTTCCAGCACCTACCGGAACTGTCGCCCAAGCGCGTGCTGTTCACCCCCAGCTTCTGCCCGCGCAGCGAGTACGAGGCGGCGTTTGCGCTGGGCGTGACCGTGACCGTCGACAACGTGGAAGCGCTGCAGCGCTGGCCGGACCTGTTCCGTAACCGCGAGCTGTGGCTGCGCGTCGATCTGGGCCGGGGGGAGGGCCACCACGCCAAGGTCCGCACCGGTGGCAAGGAGTCCAAGTTCGGCCTGCCGATCGCCCGCGTCGACGAGTTCGTGCGCGCGGCCACCGAACTGGGCAGCCGCGTGGTGGGCCTGCATGCGCACCTGGGCAGCGGCGTGGAAACCGCGCAGCACTGGCGCCTGATGTGCGATGAGCTGGCCGGTTTCGCCCGCCGGATCGGCAGCGTGCAGACCATCGATATCGGGGGCGGCCTGCCGATTCCGTACAGCGATGAAGACGAACCCTTCGACCTGGACGCCTGGGCCGAGGGCCTGGCCGAGGTAAAGGCACTGCACCCGGCATTCCGCCTGGCGATCGAGCCGGGCCGCTACCTGGTGGCCGAATCGGGCGTGCTGCTGACCCATGCCACCCAGGTGGTGGAAAAGGACGGCGTGCGCCGTGTCGGCCTGGACGCCGGCATGAACGCACTGATGCGCCCGGCGCTGTACGACGCCTGGCATGACATCGAGAACCTCAGCCGCCAGGGCGGTTATGCCGAAGCGGCGTTCGATGTGGTCGGCCCGATCTGCGAATCCAGCGATGTGTTTGGCAAGCGCCGCAAGCTGCCGGTGTCGACCGCGCCGGACGACGTGATGCTGATCGCCGATGCCGGTGCCTACGGCTATGTGATGGCCAACACCTACAACCAGCGGATGCTGCCGCGCGAAGACGTGATCGAATGACCACCGCCCGCGCCCTGCACCCGCCCACCGACACGCCCCGCGCCCTCGCGCGGGCCCGTGCCTGACCGGATACACCATGACTGCTTTCGACAAACACCAGGTTTCCCGCTTCCGCTTCGTCCGCTGCGACTTCGCAGCGGATACCGGCGTGGCCCGGCTGGTCTACGCCTTCGACGACGGCCCGGAGATGGTGGAAACCATCACCGTGCCGGGTGCCCCGTTCGTGCTGGACGAGGCGCGCGCCGCCGCCGTGCAGCGTGCGCTGCAGCTGCTGCACCTGATTGCCGGCGTCAGCTACTACAAGGCCGGCGTACCGGATACGGTCAGCATCGACAGTTACAGCATCGATGCCGATACCGCCGCACTGGTGGAGACCATTTACCTCAATGGCCTGGGCGAATTCGCCTACCGCAACGGCCTGAACCTGCGCGGCCGCTTCCGGTTGCCGGTGCAGGGCGAGGCCGTGCAGGCGCCGGCGCTGGGCCTGCGGCCGCACGCGCTGGTGGCCATCGGCGGCGGCAAGGATTCGCTGGTCAGCATCGAAGCGCTGCGCCGTGCCGGCGTGGACGAGACGGTGACCTGGATCGGTGGCTCGCAGCTGATCCGTGCGTGCGCCGAGCGCACCGGCCTGCCGACATTGAACCTGGGCCGCACGCTGGCACCGGAACTGTTCGAGCTCAACCGCCAGGGTGCCTGGAACGGCCATATACCGGTGACGGTGGTGAACTCGGCAATCATGGTGCTGGCCGCCCTGCTGCACGGCGTGGACCAGGTCGTGTTCTCCAACGAGCGGTCGGCCAGCTACGGCAGCCAGATTCCGGGCACCGGCGAAGTGAACCACCAGTGGTCCAAGGGCTGGGCCTGCGAGCAGGCGTTCGGCAGCCATGTGCGCAAGTACGTGGCGGCGGATCTGCAGTACTACTCGCTGCTGCGCCCGATGTCCGAGCTGGCGGTGGCCCGTCAGTTCGCCAAGACCGATTTCTACGACGCGCACTTCTCCAGCTGCAACCGCAATTTCCACATCCTCGGCGAGCGCCCGGTGAACCGCTGGTGTGGCGTCTGCCCTAAGTGCCATTTCGTGTTCCTGGCGCTGGCCCCGTTCATGCCCAAGACGCGCCTGGTGCGCATCTTCGGCCGCAACCTGCTGGACGATGCCGAGCAGGCCGGTGGCTTCGATGCGCTGCTGGAATTCCAGGACCACAAGCCGTTCGAGTGCGTGGGTGAAGGCCGCGAATCGCGTGCGGCGATGGCGACGCTGGCGCAGCGCCCGGAGTGGAAGGAAGACGTGCTGGTGAAGCGCTTCTGCAACGAGATCCAGCCGCAGCTGGATGCCGCCGAACTGGAACTGGCACCGCTGCTGCAACTGCAGGGCGAGCACCGCGTTCCGGCTGCGCTGTGGGAACGGGTGCGTGAAGATTTCGAAGCTTGAAGGAAAGCGCGTCGCGCTGTGGGGCTGGGGCCGCGAGGGCCGCGCCGCGTTTGCGGTGCTGCGTGAGCGCCTGCCCACGCTGCCGCTGAGCCTGTTCTGCCCGGCCGCCGAAGTCGGGGCCGCACGCGTGGAAACACAGGGCGCGCTGGACGTCCGTGGCGAGCCTTCTGCTGAAGCGCTGGCCGCGTTCGACGTGGTGATCAAATCGCCCGGGATCAGTCCCTATCAGCCGATCGCGCTGGCGGCGGCAGCGCAGGGCACCACCTTCATCGGCGGCACCGCGCTGTGGTTCGCCGAACACGCGGCCGACGATGGCATCGTGCACGACACCGTGTGCGTGACCGGCACCAAGGGCAAGAGCACCACCACCGCGCTGGTCGCGCACCTGTTGCGCGCGGCCGGGCATCGCACCGGACTGGTCGGCAACATCGGCCTGCCGCTGCTGGAGGTGCTGGACCCGCAGCCGGCGCCCGAGTACTGGGCCGTCGAGCTGTCCAGCTACCAGACTGGTGAAGTGGCGCGCAGTGGCGCCCGCCCGCAGGTGGCGGTGGTGCTGAACCTGTTCCCGGAACACCTGGACTGGCACGGCAGCGAACAGCGTTACATCGAGGACAAGCTGCGGCTGGTGACGGAAGCCGCGCCGCGCATTGCCGTGCTCAATGCCGCCGATCCGCACCTGGCGGCACTGTCGCTGCCCGATAGTGAGGTGGTCTGGTTCAACCAGCCGCAGGGCTGGCATATGCGGGGCGACATCGTGCATCGCGGCGAACAGGCGGTGTTCGATACCCGCAACACGCCGCTGCCGGGCCGCCACAACCGCGGCAACCTGTGCGCGGTGCTGGCCGCGCTGGAGGCACTGGGGCTGGACGCGGTGGCGCTGGCACCGGCGGTGCAGGATTTCCGCCCGCTGCCGAACCGCCTGCAGCGCATCGGCGTGGCCGATGGCCTGACCTACGTCAACGATTCGATCAGCACCACGCCGCACGCCAGCCTGGCCGCACTGGAGTGCTTCGCCGGGCAGCGCATCGCGCTGCTGGTGGGCGGGCACGACCGTGGCCTGGACTGGACCGACTTCATGCAGCACATGGCGCACGATGTGCCGCCGGTGGAGATCGTGACCATGGGCAGCAACGGCCCGCGCATCCATGCCATGCTGCAGCCGCTGGCCGATGCCGGTCGCTTTGGTCTGCACGCGGCGTCGGATCTGCCCGAGGCGATGGCCTTGGCGCGCGCCGCGCTGGGGGCGCAGGGCGGTGTGGTTCTGCTGTCGCCGGGCGCGCCAAGCTTTGGTGCTTACCGCGACTACGTGGCGCGTGGCCGCCATTTCGCCGTACTGGCCGGATTCGATCCGGACAGCATCAGCGCGATTCCGGGGTTGGGTATCGCCTGATCCGCCGGATCGGGGTCGGATCCCTTTCCTCAGGAAAGGGCTCTGACCCCGGCGAGTTACCATGGGCGCATCCCCGGACGGACCCGGATAGCCGCGTGTGCACCTTCATTACCCTGTTCCTGCCCGCATCCTTATCGCACATTGAAGCCGCCGCGATCATGCAGCGCAGTGGCCGGCGCCTGTTCGCGCAGGATTCGCCCAGCCTGCAGTCAGCGGTCGGGCCCGGTTGGCAGCCGTGGTTGAGTGCCGTGCACTGCGATTGCGGCACGTCGCTGGCCTCGGCGCAGGCGGTTCGTGCGTGGAACGGCGATGCCGAACGCTGGCGCAGGAAGGGCTGGAGCGAAGCGAAGATCGCGCGCGCGTTGGCGGCGCAGTTGGCGCGGCATGAACAGGATCAGCAGGCACGCCGCGATGAAGCGCTGGACGATGCCGGCCAGTGGTTGCAGCGTATCGACGCGCTGTTGCAGGCTGGGGCCGCGCGCATCGGCCTGCTGGTGCGCGATTACGAGGGTTCGGTGGGTGCCCGGCAGCCGAAGCCGCCGGAACGCCACTGGCCGCGCGCGCATCTGGCGGCGTCGGATCTGCTGGCATTCGAGCCGGGCACGTTGCACTGGATCGAGCGTGGGTGAGGCCGTCATCCACGCATGGCGTGGATCTACTGTAGAGCCGAGCCCACGCTCGGCTGCCTTCATCCGTCTTCATCGATGAACGCGTAATCGCCATCGATCAGCTGCTGCAGATACACATCGAAGCTCCGCGCAATGACCGCATAGCTGTCCGGATCGTGCAGGTAGCGCACCACCTGGCCGACGGTGCCGCCTGGCGCGGGATCGAAATCCAGGTACAGCATCGACGTGCCACCGTTGTTCATGCAGTGCGAGAAACACAGCCGGCGGTTCATCGGCAGATCCGCGTCGATGCCCTCGCCGAGAATCTCCGGTTCCTCATCCAGCCACTCTTCGTAGATGGAACGGATGCTGTCGTCCCACTGCTGCTGGTCCTCGAAGATCTGCGCGACCGAGCGCAGGTAGTACGGGTAGCCACCGTCCTCCACGTCCGAGCCCAGCATCAGTACGCAGACCTTGCCGCCGGGGTACTCCCGGTAGTGGGTGCCATCCACGCGCGATAGGAGTTCCACCAGGCTGTCCGGCACCTGCGGCCACTGCGCACGCAGGCGCTGCAGGTCCTCGGCGCTGGCGCCCTGGACATGTGCCCACTGCGGGGCATCCTCGGCAGGCAAACGCGGGATCAGGCCAGACAGAAAGCGATCAACAGGATTCATGCGAAAAAAGGGGACGGAGGGGACTAAGTCGTATCCAACCACACCTGCGTCACGCCGCCAATGCAGAATGCGGCGCGGGAGGGGCGATTACGGCTTAATCCCCTCCGTCCCCTTTTTCTTGCGGAGCAGGCGCATGAATCGTTGGCGTTGCGGTGTGGCGATGATGCTGGGGCTGGCGGCGATGCCGGCCTGGGCGGCGATGAAGACGCAGCCGGTGGAATGGAAACACCAGGGCACGACCTTCAGTGGCGTGCTGGTCTATGACGACGGCGAGCATGACAAGCGCCCTGGCCTGGTGATGGTGCCGAACTGGAAGGGCGTGAACGAATCGGCCATCGAGAAGGCCAAGCAACTGGCCGGTGACGACTACGTGGTGCTGGTGGCCGATGTCTACGGCAAGGGTGTGCGGCCGAAGACCGATGCCGAGGCCGGGCCGGTGGCGACCAAGCTGCGCAACGACCGGCCGTTGCTGCGTGCCCGCGCGCTGGAGGCGGTGAACGTGCTCAAGGCGCAGGCCGGCAAGGTGCCGCTGGATGCCGGCCGGATCGGTGCGGTCGGTTTCTGTTTCGGTGGCACCACGGTGCTGGAGCTGGCCCGCGCCGGTGCGCCGCTGGCTGCTGTGGTCAGCCTGCACGGTGGGTTGGGTTCGCCGTTGCCGGCGCAGGCCGGTGGCACCCATCCGTCCGTGCTGGTGCTCAACGGGGCCGACGACAAGAGCGTGACCGCCGAGGACATCGCCGCTTTCCAGAAGGAAATGGACGCGGCCAAGGTCGATTGGGAGTTCACCAACTACAGCGGTGCCGTGCACTGCTTCGCCGAGCGCGACGCCAACAGCCCGCCGGGCTGCCAGTACAACGAGCGGGCGGCCAAGCGCGCGTGGAAGGCGCTGGATGAGTTCTTCGAGGAACGCTTCCGGTAATAAACGGCGTGCCGACCAACGGTCGGCACCCACCGGAATGCCGGTTTGGTGGGTGCCGACCGTTGGTCGGCACACCTCAACCCATCAATGCGAGCGCTGCACCGCGTAGCGGGCCAGGCCGCGCAGGGCAGCCACGGCGTCATTGTCGCCCAGGCCGTCGAGCGCACGCTCGGCGGCTTCGGCGTACTCTTCGGCACGGCGGCGGCTGTACTCCAGGCCGCCGGTGGCGCGGATCGCGGCCAGCACTTCCGGCATCGCCGAGGCGTCGCCGTCCTGCACGATGGTGCGCAGGCGCTCGCGGGTAGCGTCATCAGAGTGGGCCATCGCGTGGATCAGCGGCAACGTGGCCTTGCCCTCGGCGAGGTCGTCGCCCAGGTTCTTGCCCAGCTCCTCGGCGTTGGCCGAGTAGTCCAGCACGTCGTCGGCGATCTGGAATGCGTAGCCCAGGTGCATGCCGTAGTCGAACAGGGCCTGCTGGGTCGCTTCATCCACGCCGCTGGCCAGCGCGCCCAGGCGGGTACCGGCGGCGAACAGCACCGCAGTCTTGCGCTCGATCACGCGCAGGTAGGCGGCTTCGTCGGTATCCGGGTTGTGCACGTGCAGCAGCTGCAGCACTTCACCCTCGGCGATGCGGTTGGTGGCATCGGCCAGGATCTGCATCACCGGCATGCGCTCCAGCTCGACCATCAGCTGGAAGCTGCGCGAGTACAGGAAGTCGCCCACCAGCACGCTGGGCGCGTTGCCCCACAGCGCGTTGGCGGTGCTGCGGCCACGCCGCAGGCTGGACTCGTCCACCACGTCGTCGTGCAGCAGGGTGGAGGTGTGGATGAACTCGATGATCGCCGCCAGCTGGTGGTGCTCCGGGCCGGCCTGGCCGACCGCGTGGCCGGCCAGCATCACCAGCATCGGGCGCAGGCGCTTGCCGCCGGCGGAAATGATGTGGTCGGCGATCTGGTTGATCAGCACGACGTCCGAGGACAGCCGGCGCCGGATCAGGGCGTCGACGGCGGCCATGTCGGCCGCGGCAAGCGACTGGATCTGGGGCAGGCCCAGGGCGGGACGGGTGTCTTCGGTGATGGTCATGCGATCAGGCTTTCAGGCTCACCATCGATTATAGGCGCTGGCCGTGAATTCGGGCGCAAACCGGCCCGGGCGGCAATTCCAGCCCGGCCTGCGCGGCCCTTCGCGTGAATACGTATGCAGGTTGCGCCATGCCCGCGAGGCCACCGCTAAGCTTGCCGGATCAGGATTTCGGCCCGCTGCCGGCGGGTCCCGCATGCCCGGAGGGGGGCTGTCGATGTCGCACTATCCATGGTGGCGCGGAGCCGTCATCTACCAGATCTACCCGCGCAGTTTCCTCGATGCCAACGGCGATGGGGTGGGCGACCTGCCGGGCATCATCGAGCGCCTGGACCACATTGCCGCGCTGGGCGTGGATGCGATCTGGATCTCGCCGTTCTTCAAGTCCCCCATGGCCGACTTCGGCTACGACATCGCCGACTACCGCGACGTCGACCCGCTGTTCGGCAGCCTGGGCGACTTCGACCGCCTGCTGGCCAAGGCCCATGGCCTGGGCCTGAAGGTGATGATCGACCAGGTGCTGAGCCATACCTCGATCGAGCATGCCTGGTTCCGTGAGAGCCGCCAGGACCGCAGCAATCCGAAGGCCGACTGGTACGTGTGGGCCGACCCGCGCGAGGACGGCACCCCGCCGAACAACTGGCTGTCGCTGTTCGGCGGCTGTGCCTGGCAGTGGGAGCCGCGCCGCGAGCAGTACTACCTGCACAACTTCCTGGTCGACCAGCCGGACCTGAACTTCCATCACCCGGACGTGCAGCAGGCCACCCTGGACAATGTCCGTTTCTGGCTCGATCGCGGCGTGGATGGCTTCCGCCTGGATGCGATCAACTTCTGCTTCCACGACGCGCAGCTGCGTGACAACCCGCCCAAGCCGGCGGAGAAGCGGGTGGGGCGCGGCTTCAGCCCGGACAACCCGTACGCCTACCAGTACCACTACTACAACAACACCCAGCCGGAGAACCTGCCGTTCCTGGAGCGCCTGCGCGCGCTGCTGGATCAGTACCCGGGCGCGGTCAGCCTGGGCGAGATCTCCTCGGAGGACTCGCTGGCGACCACCGCCGAGTACACCCGCGAAGGCCGCCTGCACATGGGCTACAGCTTCGAGCTGCTGGTGGATGACTACAGCGCGGCCTATATCCGCGACACGGTCTCGCGGCTGGAAGCGGCGATGACCGAAGGCTGGCCGTGCTGGGCGGTGTCCAATCACGACGTGGAGCGGGCGGTCAGCCGCTGGGGCGGCCACCCGGCCGATCCGCGCCTGGCGCGGATGCTGGTGGCGATGCTGTGCTCGCTGCGCGGCTCGGTCTGCCTGTACCAGGGCGAGGAACTGGGCCTGGCCGAGGCCGAGGTACCGTTCGAGGCACTGCAGGACCCCTACGGCATCACCTTCTGGCCGAATTTCAAGGGCCGTGATGGCTGCCGCACCCCGCTGCCATGGACCGATGCGCCGTTAGCAGGTTTCACCAGCGGCCAGCCCTGGCTGCCGATTCCGGCCGAGCACCGGGCGGCGGCGGTGGCGGTGCAGGAACGCGACCCGCATTCGGTGCTGGCGGCGTTCCGGGCGTTCCTGGCCTGGCGGCATACCCAGCCGGCGCTTCTGCATGGCAGCATCAGATTCCTTGAAAGCGCCGAGCCAGTGCTGCTGTTCGAGCGTATGCTTGCAGATGAAACCCTCCTGCTGGCCTTCAACCTGTCGGCCGAGGCAGTGACCCATCCGCTGCCGCCGGGCAACTGGCAGCAGGTGGCGGTACCGGGCCCGGATGTGGGCACGGTGCAGGGCAATGAACTCCAGCTGCCGCCGCGCGCGGTGTATTGCGCCCGACGCAGCTGACCGTTTTCTCCGGTGGCGGTACTTGCGGGGACGGGGCCGAAGCGCCCCGTCCCTTTTTTGTGGGTGGGCCTTGCCGACCAACGGCCGGCATCCGCGCAAAAGAAAACCCGCTGCCTGCGCAGCGGGTTTCCGGTCCTGCTCCTGGCTTCCGTCGCCGGGCATGGCCCGGCGCTACCGATGGGGTGGTTGCCGGCCAGCGGCCGGCACTACCCGGCTGTGGTCAGAACTTGTAGTTCACGCCCAGCATGTAGGTGCGGCCCCACTCGATGTACTCCAGCGGGCGGTCCTTGCTGCCGGCGTAGGTGCGGTACGGCTCGTTGGTCAGGTTGCTGCCCTGCAGAAGCAGGGTCAGGCCACGCAGGGCACTGCTGTCGCTGAAGGTGTAGCTGATCTGCGCGTCGGTCACGTTCTCGCCGACCACGTAGCGCAGGCTGCGGTTGCCGTTGAAGTTGCCGATCTCGCCGATGAAGTCCGAACGCCGGCGCTGGCTGACGCGTGCTTCAAAGCCGCTGCGCTCGTAATACGCGGTGAAGTTGTACACGCGCTTGGACAGGCCCGGCAGGCTGATCGGGTCGCTGCCCACGCTGGACGCGCTCTCCGGGTCCAGGATGGTGATGTCGCTCTTGTTGAAGGTCGCGCTGGCCTGCACGCCGAAGCCACGCAGGCTGTCGGTCAGCATCTCCAGCGGGAACGATGCGGTCAGTTCCAGGCCCTTCAGCGTGCCGCCCTTGCCGTTCTGCGGGGCGGAGAAGGTGCCGGTGGTCAGCACCGGTGCCGTCATGCCCGGCGGCGGCACGTAGCTGCCCAGCAGCGCGGTGAAGTCGTAGTTGTCGACCGATTGGGTGTAGACGTAGCTCTTCAGGTCCTTGTAGAAGATCGCGGCGGCCACGTAGGCCTTCTCGCCGAAGTACTTCTCGTAGGACAGGTCCAGCGCGGTGGCACGCCACGGGTCCAGCAGCGGATTGCCGCCGCTGCCGCCGGGGCGGCCGGTGCCGGTGTCCACGCCGAACTCCAGGCCGGCGCGCATCTGGTCCACGCGCGGGCGCGCGACCTGCTTGGCGACGGCGAAGCGCAGCGTCTGCTGGTGCGGGAACAGGAAGGCCAGGTTCAGGCTCGGCAGCCAGTCGTTGTACGTGCGGCCCGCGGAGTAGGGCTGGATGTTGTTGCCGGCCGTTTGCGAGCTGTCCCAGTAGCGCGAATCCGAGCTCTGGTCGGTGTGCTGCATCTGCACGCCGATGTTGCCGCGCACGCCAACCACGCCGATGTCGGTGTTGATGTTCAGGCGCGCCCAGGCGGTGGTGATCTTCTCCTGCACCGTCCACGACTTGGGAATCAGGTAGTCCAGGTTGTCGACCGGGTTGAAGGTCATGTAGCGGCCCACCGCGGCGGGCACGTTCCAGGCCGGGATGGTGCCGAGGCCGGCGAAGCCGAGGTTGACCGGGCGATACTGCAGGTCCGAGGCGATGTTGGCATCGCCCTGCGCACCCAGCAGGATGTTGCCTTCGGACTGGGTCTTCACCTTGCGGCGGTCGGCGTAGTTCACGCCGATGTCGATGTCCGGCGCCCACGAGGCGATCGCTTCGGGCAAGGCGATCGTTGCGGCCAGCTTGCCACCCTTCAGGCGGTCTTCCACCTGCGGCACCTTGCCGTAGCCGGAGCCGTAGATGGTGTTGGTCAGGAACAACGCGTCGGGGTTGGAGTAGTTCAGCCCCGGGCTGATCTGCGAGAAGCCGTCCTGGCGGATCGACACGCCGACCGTATCCAGCTGCGGCATCGGCGTCAGCTGCAGGTTGTTTTCCAGGTTCAGCTCGTCGCGCGTGGCCTTGGAGTAGTTCAGGTCGGCGACCAGCTTGACGCCACTGAAATTGAACTCGTTGTTCCAGCCGAACGCGTCGATCTTGTCCTTGCGCTTGTTGTACATGCCGCGTACCAGCGGGTACACGCCGCTGGCGGTGCCGCCAGTGAACGAACCATTGGCGTTGACCTGCGGGTTGCTGACCAGCAGGCCCGGGGTGTAGTTGCCGTTGTAGTTGCTCAGGTTGAGCTCGAACTGGTTGGCGGTGTCGATCTGCTCGGCTTCGGTGTGGAATGCATCGAAGGTGCTGGTCCAGCTGTTGTTCGGCCGGAACTGGATCGTGGCCATCACGCCGTCGCGCTTGTTGTTGCCGGTGCGGCGCAGCGCCTTGATGCCATCGGAGAAGTAGGTGCCGGCACCCACGCCCGGACGGTCGCCCTTGTCGGTGTGCTCGGTGGTCCACGGTTCGTACAGGCCGACCTGGTTCTCCTGGATCGGCATGTCGCTGTGCGCATAGCCGATGGCGATGCCCAGGGTCTTGTCCAGGAACTGGTCGATGTAGCTGGCGCTGAAGCGGTTGCCGTACGGATCGGTGTTGGCGGCGCGGCCCAGCGAGCTCTTCTGGTAGCGGCCACTGACCGCGATCACGCGCTCGCCGAAGCTGAGCGGGCGCGCGGTCTGCATGTCGATGGTGCCCGACAGGCCCTGGCCGACCAGCGCCGCGTCCGGGGTCTTGTACACGGTCACGCCGTTGACCAGCTCGGACGGATACTGGTCGAACTCGACGCCACGGTTGTCGCCGGTGCTGACCACTTCGCGGCCATTGAGCAGGGTGGTGGCGAAGTCCGGCGACAGGCCGCGGACGCTGATTACCTGCGCGCGGCCCGCCACGCGCTGGGCGGCCAGGCCGGGCAGGCGCGAGATCGATTCGGCGATGCTGACGTCGGGCAGCTTGCCGATGTCTTCGGCGGAGATCGCTTCGACCACCGAGGTGGCGTCCTGCTTGACCGCGATCGCGCTCTCGATGCCGCGGCGGATGCCGGTGACCTGCACCGTATCGAGGTTGGTGGCGGCGGTGCCGGCCGGTGTGGTGGTGCTCTGCGTGGACTGTGCCGACGCCAGCGTCGGCGCCAGGACAATGGCCAGCGCGATGCTCAGCGCGCTGCGCTTGTGGTTCAACATTTTCCCCTCCCAGGCAATGTTGCAGATCGATTTGTGAGCGTTCCGGCGGCGCCGTGAACGTGCGACGCGGTGGCCGCTGTCGTCGCCGCTATGGTAGGCAGCGCGTTCTTCGCGGGAATCACCCTGCATACGTATTCAATGGCGTCTGCAGGGATGTAATCGCTTTCATGTGTCTCGTTCTGTAGAGCCGAGCCCATGCTCGGCTGCATTTCGGTGCTACGCACCGCCGCCCGAGCGTGGGCTCGGGCGCTACGGGGGCGCATGCAGGAAAACGTTCAGCGGATCGGCGTGAAGCGAATGGCCTGGCCACCGCCGGGTGCCAGCACCAGCGTCACTGCATCGGCGCTGGTCACTTCGCGGGTTTCGCGAACGAACGCGAATGGATTGCTGCGGAAATCCGCGCCCTCGCCATCGCGGTAGATCTCGGCGCGGTAGCGCACGCCAGGTTCCAGGAAGCCCAGTGACACCGGCAGCACGCGGCCGTGTTCATCGGTGATGCTGCCGAGGAACCAGTCGCGGCTGTTGCGGTCGCGGCGCACGATCGTCACGTAGTCACCCACTTCGCCATCGAGCACGCGGCTCTGCTCCCAGTCCACCGCCACGTCCTCGATGAAACGGAACGCCTCGCGATGCTGCAGGTAGTGTTCGGGCAGGTCGGCGGCCATCTGGATCGGGCTGTACAGCACCACGTACAGCGCCAGTTGGCGGGCCAACGTACTGGGGATGGCCTGGCCGTGGCGGCCCTTCAGGCTGAGGATGCCGGGGGTGTAGTCCATCGGCCCGGCCAGCATGCGGGTGAACACCAGGTTGACCTCGTGCTCCGGCGGGTTCGGTGGTTGGCCCCAGGCGTTGTACTCCATGCCGCGAGCGCCTTCGCGCGAGATCCAGTTGGGATAGGTGCGGCGCAGGCCGGTGTCCTTGATCGGCTCATGCGGGTTCACCGACAGGTGCCGGCGCGCGGCTTCCTGCACCACCTTCAGATGGTGGCGGGCCATGAACTGCCCGTCATGCCACTCGCGCCACAAGGGGCCCCCCGTGGGATTGCGGCGGTCGACCTGGCCGTCGTCGCAGACGTAGCCGGTCTTGAACTGGTCCACGCCCAGCCGTGCGTACAGGTCCAGCGCGGCGCCCAGCTGGGCCTCGTAATGTTCGATGGCGCAGCCGGTTTCGTGGTGACCGATCAGGTGCACGCCCTTGTTCAGGCCATACGCCGACAGCGATTCGATATCGAAATCGGGCGTGGCGCGGGTGAAATCAAAGTCGTAGCCATTGCCCACCCACATGCCGTCCCAGCCCGGATTCCAGCCTTCCACCAGCACGCCGCGGAAGCCGTGCGCCGCGGCGAAGTCGATGACTTTTTTCGTCTTGGCGGTGGTAGCCGCATGCTTCCGCCCGGTCGCCCAGCTCTCGTTGTCCAGGTGCATCGACCACCACACGCCCAGGTACTTGGCCGGCTTCACCCAGCTCACATCACCCAGCGCATTGGGTTCGTTGAGATTGAGGATCAGGTCCGATTCGACCAGGCCACCGGCGCGGTCGGCGATCTGCAGCGTGCGCCACGGCGTGGCGAAGGGCAGGGTGCGGCGCACCTTCCAGCCTTCGGCCGAGGGCGAGAGCTGCGCGCGCAGGCGCTGCCCCTCGCTGCGGCGCAGCCACATGCCGGCGTAGTCCACCAGCGCGGCCTCGTGAATGGCCACATGCAGGCCATCGCGGCTGCGCAGGGTCATCGGCGTATGCACCAGCGGTACTTCGCGCAGCGGGGTGCGCTGGTACAGGTACTCGTAGTGGATCGGCTCGCCGGCGGGGATCCACCAGGCGGTGGAGTCCTGTGCGATGGCGAACTCGGTCAGCTCGTCATCGATGATGGCCTCGCGCAGATTCGGCTGCTCGGGGAATACGTAGCGGAAGCCGAGGCCATCGTCGTAGACGCGGAACACTACATCCAGCCGGCGCTTGCTGCCGGTGGTTTCGGCCAGCTGCACGGTCAGCTCGTTGAAATGGTTGCGGGTGAGCCGGCGCTCGCCCCACGGCTGCTCCCAGGTGTCATCGACGCTGCGCCGCTGCTGGCCCAGCAGGGTGAAATCGCGGTCCAGGCGACCGTCGCGCAGGGCGAAGCCGAGCTTCGAATCCTCCACCACAGTGTCGCCCAGGCGCTCGACCCGGTAGCGGGCCGTGCCGCCGTCCAGCACCAGGCTGACCTTCAACACCTTGCCCGGCGATTCGACGCTGGCCACCTGGGGCGCGGCCTGGACCAGCGTGGCCCATCCGATCAGGGCCAGGCCCAGCATGTGCGCGAATACCGCGCGTACAGCAGTGGGTGACATCGGCAATTCCCCTCCCAAGGCGCCGTTGGCAGACCCGGACCATAAGCCAGCGCGGCGGGTGCGCTACCGCGCGACGCCATGAATACGTATGCAACTGGACGCAGCCGACAGCCCCGCGTCTACCATGGCGCCAGGGCACCTTGAGGGAGGGGCCGCGCCCGCCCGCCGGCAACGACGGTGCGGACCTACAACGCGTGCAGAGAGGGAGGGAGGCCGACGGGCGCGAGCCGGTCCGCCGCTTCGATGCTGAAGATCATTTGCCTGACCGCTGCCCTGGGGGCAGCGCTGGGGACGACCGCGCAGGCGGCCGACCTGCAATTCGACGGCCGCCATGCGCGCGCCGAAGCCGCTGCCAAGGGCAGCTTCGTGCTGCATGCGCGCACACCGGAAGGGCGCGGCGAGGTGCGCATCGCGCCGATGCCGATGCGCAGCCAGACCGGCAGCGTGATGTTCGATGCCCTGTTCGCACTGGCCCAGCAGGAGATGGACCAGGACCGCGTGGATGCGATCCGTGATCCCGCCTTCGACGAAGGCCGGCCGGTGCCCTGCGAGTGCTTCCAGACCGGCGCGCGCTGGCCCTATGTGTGGACGCGCGATGTCAGCTTTGCCGCCGATCTGGCGCTCGCACGCCTGGATCCGAAGCGCACCCGGCAGTCGCTGCAGTTCAAGCTGTCGGCGGCGCGCGATGGCCATACGCCCGGCCTGTTCGTTGCGCAGGACACCGGCTCCGGCGGCAGCTGGCCGATCAGCAGTGACCGCGTGGTGTGGTTCCTGGCCGCGCGTCACCTGCTGCAGGATCGCGCGTTTGCCGACCAGGTCTGGCAGGCGCTGCAGGCCACGCTGGCGCAGGACCGCGCGATGGTGTTCGACGCGCAGATGGGCCTGTACCGCGGCGAGACCTCCTTCCTGGACTGGCGTGAGCAGACCTATCCAGACTGGACCCGCGAGGATGTGCGTTTCATCGGTGATTCCTACGCACTGTCCACCAACGTGCTGCACTACCAGGCACTGCGCCTGGCCGAACGCCTGGCCGGGCAGCGCGGCGATGCCCGCGCGGCCGACTACAAGGCCTGGGCCGATGCATTGGCCCAGCAGATCGATGCGCGCTTCTGGCGCGAGGATATCGGCCAGTACATGAGCTACATCGGCGAAGCCGCGCACCCGGTGCCGTACGCCAAGGTCGATCTGCTCGGCCTCTCGCTGGGCATCCTCGCCGAGGTGCTGCCGCCCGAGCGCGCGCGGCGTGCGCTGGCGGCGTATCCGATGGGCCCGGCCGGCAGCCCGGTGGTCTGGCCGCAGGAAGCACAACAGCCGATCTATCACAACCGGGCAATCTGGCCGTTCGTCAGTGCCTACTCGCTGCGTGCGGCGCGGCAGCTGGACGATGCGCCGCGCATTGCCGCCGAGATCCGCTCGCTGATGCAGGGTGCCGCGCTGGCCGGCTCCAACATGGAGAACTACGAGCTGGTCAGCCAGGCCGTGCATGTCGATGAAGGTGCGCTCAGCGGGCCGGTGGTCAATTCGGAGCGCCAGCTGTGGTCGGTGGCTGGATATCTGTCGATGGTGGTCGAGGGCGTGTTCGGTGTGCAGGACGATGGCCGCGTGCAGCCCAAGCTGCCAGCCGCGCTGGTCCCCGAACTGTTCGGCAAGCAGCGCCGCATCTCCCTGGAGGCCGATGGCAAGCGCTATGTGCTGGAGCGGCCGAAGCAGGTGGGTGATGGCCTGCTGGTGGCGGGCGAGGTAAAGACGCGTGGTGCCACCACCACCGTGCAGCTGGTGGCCGCGCCGTCGCGCACGTCGCCCGCCAGCACGGTCGATGCCAATGCGCGCGCGCCGGCAACCCCGCCCGCGCCGCAGGCGCGACGCAGCGGCAGAGGTTGGTCGGTACCGGTGGCTGAAGGCCAGGTGCTGTGGCAGGACGGCCGGGCGGTGACCGCGATCACCCAGGGCGTGGCACGCATCGTCGATGACGGCCTGCAGCATTGCCTGAGCCTGACCCGGCGCGACGGCGCATTGGAATCGCTGCACAGTCCGATGGTCTGCGTCGGTCCGCAGCAGCGATTGAAGGGTGCCGAGCGCTGGCAGTTCACCTCGGCCAAGGCGGGGCAGGTGCGCCTGCGCCTGCAGTACAGCAACGCGAATGGGCCGATCAACACGGGCGTGACCGCCGCGGTGAAGCAGCTGGTGCTGCAGTGCCCGGGCCAGCCGTTGCAGCGGCACACCGTCACCCTGCCGCACAGCGTGGCCGTGCAGGACTCGACCTCGGCGACGTTCCCGGTGCCGAAGGGCCGATGCGCGGTCACGCTTGAAGAGGGCTTCAACATGAGCACACTGCAGCACTTCGCGCACTACACCGGGGGCAAGGGCGGGCGCGGCGGCGTGCTCAACCAGGCGCAGGTGCAGGCGCTGACGGTGGCGCCCGTGGCCGTAGAGGGCGCGCGATGAATCGCCCCGCCAAACCCCAGCTGTCGTTCTGGCAGATCTGGAACATGTGTTTCGGTTTTCTCGGCATCCAGTTCGGCTTCGCCCTGCAGAATGCCAACGCCAGCCGAATTTTCGAGACGCTGGGCGCGGACATCGACGCGGTACCGGGGCTGTGGATCGCCGCGCCGCTGACCGGCCTGCTGGTGCAGCCGGTGATCGGTTACCTGTCCGATCGCACCTGGACGCGCTGGGGGCGGCGCCGTCCGTTCTTCATGATCGGTGCGGTGCTGACCACGCTGGCCCTGCTGGTGATGCCGAATTCACCGACGCTGTGGATCGCGGCCGGCACGCTGTGGGTGCTCGATGCCTCGATCAACGTATCGATGGAGCCGTTCCGAGCCTTCGTCGGCGACCAGCTGGCGCCACGCCAGCGTCCGGCCGGCTATGCGATGCAGAGCTTCTTCATCGGTGTGGGCGCCATCGTCGCCAGCTTCCTGCCGTTCATCCTGGCCCACTTCGGCGTTGCCAATACGGCCGCCGCCGGTGAGGTGCCGGACACCGTGCGCTATGCGTTCTACTTCGGCGCGGCGGTGCTGCTGGCGGCGATCACGTGGACGGTGGTCAGCACCCGCGAATATTCACCAGCAGAGCTGGCTGCCTTCGATGATGCCGAGCCGCCGGCGCATCATGCGGGAGCGGTGATCAACGGCCCGGCGCCATGGACGCGGGTGGCCCTGTGGCTAGGGCTGGGTGTGCTGTTGGCGCTGCTGATCACCTGGCGACAAGGCGACAGGATGCTGTACGTGCTGGCAGGCCTGTGCGCCGGCTACGGCCTGCTGCTGGCGGCCGCGCGCGCGTTGCCGGCCACGCATATGCTGGCCGCCATCGTCGGCGACCTGCGCGCGATGCCGGTGACCATGCGCCGCCTGGCGTGGGTGCAGTTCTTCTCATGGTTCGCGCTTTTCGCCATGTGGATCTACACCACTGCTGCGGTGGCCGGTACCCACTTCGGTTCGACCGATCCACAGTCGGTGGCCTACAACGAAGGTGCCAACTGGGTGGGCGTGCTGTTTGGCGCCTACAACGGCTTCGCTGCGCTGGCGGCGGTGCTGATTCCGCCGATGGTGCGTGCGATCGGCCTGCGCTGGAGCCACCTGGTCAACCTGTGGCTGGGCGCTGCCGGCCTGGTCTCGCTGATGTTCATCCGCGACCCGCACTGGCTGCTGCTGTCGATGGTGGGTGTGGGCTTTGCCTGGGCCTCGATCCTGTCGTTGCCGTATGCACTGCTGTCCGACAGCGTGCCTGCGTCGAAGATGGGTGTGTACATGGGCATCTTCAATTTCTTCATCGTGATCCCGCAGCTGGTGGCGGCCAGTGCGCTCGGCTTTGCCCTGCGCGCATGGCTGGGTGGCCAGCCGATGCATGTGCTGGTGCTGGGCGGCTGCAGCCTGTTCGTCGCCGGCTTGTGCGTGCTGCGGGTTCCGTCCCGTCCGGAGGTGGTGTGATGCGTGGTGTACTGGCTGTTGCCGTTTCCCTTGCCCTGTTCGCCGGCCAGGCCGTGGCCACGCCGCGCCCGGACTACGTCGGCACCACCGAACCGTTCGCCAGCGATGCGGTGTACTTCGTGGTCACTGACCGCTTCGTCAACGGTGATCCATCCAACGATCATCGCGGCCAGGGTGGCGCGCACCGCACCTTCGACATCCCGGTGCCATGCCCGGACAAGGTGGACGGCAACATCGGCTACCTCGGCGGCGACTTCCGTGGCGTGCTCGACAATGCGCAGTACATCCGCAACCTGGGGTTCGGCGCGGTGTGGATCACGCCGATCATCGACAACCCCGACCAAGCTTTCACCGGCAGCAAGCCGATCAGCTGCACCAGCACGCTGACCGACCGCGGCAAGACCGGCTACCACGGCTACTGGGGCATCAACTTCTACAGACTCGATGAGCACCTGCCCAGCAGGGACCTGGACTTCGCCGGACTGACCAAGGGCCTGCACGGTGCCGGCCTGAAGGTGGTGCTGGACATCGTCGGCAACCACGGTTCGCCGGCCTGGACCATGCCGACACGGCAACCGCAGTTCGGTCAGATCTTCGACAAGGATGGAAAGTTGATCGCCGACCACCAGAACCTGCCGCCGCAGAAGCTGGACCCGAAGCACAACCCGCTGCACGCGTTCTACAACAACATCGGTCCGGTCGACAGCAAGGACGGCTCGATCTTCGACGGCAACCTGGCCGAGCTGTCCGACTTCAACCAGGACAATCCGGCGGTGATGGATTACCTGGTCGGCGCTTACCTGCAGTGGACCGCGCAGGGCGTGGACGCATTGCGCATCGACACCATCGGCTGGCTGCCGCACCCGTGGTGGCATGAATTCGTCAAGCGCATCCGCGCCGAGCACCCGGGCATGTTCATGTTCGGCGAAGCCTTCGACTACAACGCGGCGACCATTGCCGAGCACACCTGGCCGGCCAACGCCAATGTCAGCGTGCTCGACTTCCCGTTGCGCGGTGCTCTGGAGCAGACCTTCGGCACTGCCGGCAAGGGCTTCGAGACCCTGGCCGAGCCGCTGCACCTGAGCGGCGGCCCGTATGCCAATCCGTACGAGCTGATGAGCTTCTACGACAACCACGACATGCCGCGCCTGCAGGCCAGCGACAACGGCTTCATCGACGCGCACAACTGGCTGTTCACCGCACGCGGCATTCCGGTGGTCTATTACGGCTCGGAGACCGGCTTCATGCGTGGCCGCGCCGAGCACGCAGGCAACCGTGCCTACTTCGGCCAGCCGCGTGTGGACGCTGCGCCGCAGAGCCCGATCTTCGCGCCGCTGCAGCGTATCGCCAAACTGCGTGAAGCGACCCCGGCACTGCAGCGTGGCTTGCAGGTGAACGAGCGGCTGCAGGGCGATGAGGCCGTGTTCTTCCGCGTGCTGCAGCACGGTGACGTGGCGCAGACGGCGCTGGTGCTGCTGAACAAGGGCGATGTGGCGCGCACCTTCGAGGTGGATCGCTACCTGCAGGCCGGCACGTGGCGTGACGCGCTGGATGGCGGCACGGTGAAGGTCGAGCGGCAGCTGAAGACCGACGTGCCGGCGCATGGGGTGAAGGTTTACGTGCTGGATGCGCCCGTGCAGCAGCCGGCACTGCAGGCCGAACTGGACAAGGCGATGGCCGACCAGAAGGCGCGGGACGTGCGTCTGGGGCGTTGATCGGCCTGGGCCAGGCGGCTGTAGAGCCGAGCCAATGCTCGGCTGCGCCTCTGAGGCGCGCAGATAGGGGCAGCCGAGCGTAGGCTCGGCTCTACAATAGGAGCCCCTATCTCCCCGCCGTATCGCCATGACCGACCTCGCCCCGCAGACCCCGATCGAAACCCTGCTGAAGGCGGCGATGGATGGGGCGGTGCCGATCCGCGCCTTCATGGAAGCCTTCGTCGCCTCCGAGGTGGTGCTGCAGACCGGCAGCCTGGTGACCCCCGATGGCAGCGGTTTCGACCCGCTGCTGTTCGACAAGCAGGGCACGCTGCACGTGGCCGTGTTCACCGATCCATCGCGGGTGGGCATCTACAGCCAGCAGGCCGAACACCAGATCCGCTGGCTGATGCTGGACGTGCTGCGCCGCGTGCCCGGCGGCTACGGCGTGGTGATCAACCCCGGCACCCCGCTGGGCTTCGAGATCTCGCCCAGCGGCGTCGGCGAGATCCTGAAGGACTTCGCCCAGGGTTGATTGTCATGTAGAGCCGAGCCCATGCTCGGCTGCCGTTCGCGCAATGCCGGATCAGTCGAGCACGGCGCGACTCTACAGAAGGCTTCCCTTCGAGCGCGGTCCGTGATCCTCTTGGGCAATATCGGAATCAAGGCATTGCCATGGAATTCAGGGTATTACCCGCTGGCGCACCGGAACGGCAGCAATTGGCCGAGTGGTACCACGCACAATGGGGCCACGACGCGGGCCTGTCGCTGGGACAGGAACTGCAGCGGCTCAATCCGCCGCAGGACGCCGAACGTTTCCCGCACCTGATCGCCGCCTTCGATGGAGACCAGTTGGTCGGTGCCGTGCAGCTCAAGCGCAGGGAGATGCAGGCATTCCCGCAGTACGAACATTGGCTGGGCAGCGTGTTCGTGACCGACAGCCATCGCGGGCGTGGGCTGGCTGGTGCGCTGGTGGAGCAGGCAACGGCGCAGGCGGTGCGGATGGGGGTTTCCGAGTTGTATCTACAGACCGAAGCGCTGGATGGCGGCCTGTACGCTCGGCTAGGCTGGAAGCCGCTGCAGGAAGCCGACAACCGCAGCTATCGCGTGCTGTTGATGGTGCGCAGGTTGGTCGCATGAGCGTTTCCACAGCACACCATTCCCGCTCGGCCCTGATCTTCCTGATCGCTGCCATCGTCGCCGCGCTGGTGTCCATGCCCGTGCTACGCGCGGTAGGCATGGTGCAATGGCCGGTGTTTGTCATTGCCTGGTTGATCAACCTGGGCGCCGCCTGGCATCTGGGGCAGTGGGCACGCGGGCAGGGCCGTTCGGCCTGGGCATTCGGGGTGACGGCAGCACTCGGTACCGTCGCCTCGATCGTGGTCTACGTGCTGCTGGCGGTGCTGGGGCCCCGGCCGTCGCCGCCGCGCAGTCCGCGGTGAGCCCGTGAGTACATCGCCGGAGATCCGCTTCCATTGCCTGGCCGGCAACGTGTGATCGCCGACGGTGAGGCCGCCCGTGTGGCGCGGCCGCACTTGGCGGCTGACCGCTCCGCGCAGGGGGGCCTCAATCGCGGACCGAAGACTCTCTTACCACCAGCTTCACCGGGATGCTCTGGCTCTCCACCGGCTGCCGGCCGATCAGCGTCAGCAGGCGCTCCACCAGCAGCTGGCCGGCCTGCTTGGTGTCCTGCTGCACCGTGGTCAGCGCCGGGGATACCGAAGCGGCCAACGGGATATCGTCGAAGCCGGTCACCGCCACGTCCTGCGGTACCCGCAGCCCGGCCTCGCGCAGGGCGCGGATCGCGCCGATGGCGATCAGGTCGCTGGCCGCGCAGATCGCATCGACCGGTTCAGCGCGCGCCAGCAGCGCCTGGCAGGCCTGCTGGCCAGAGGCTTCGGTGGTGATGGCGTCGTGCTGCAGCGCCGGTTCGGCGGCCAGGCCATGTTCCTGCAGGGCCGCGACGTGGCCGCGGTAGCGCTCCTGGAATTCGGGGTAGTGGCTGGAGGCATGGCCGAGGAAGGCGATGCGGCGGCAGCCCTGCAGCAGCAGATGGGTGGTGATGTCATGCCCGCCCTGGAAGTTGTCGCTGCCGATCGAGACACCGGGCTGGCCAGGCAGGGCGGCGCCCCAGCGCACGAAGTGCGTGCCCTGTTCGACCAGCCGCTGCAGGCGGTCGCGCGATTCGTGGTAGTCGCCGTAGCCGAGCAGGATGATGCCGTCGGCCTTGTTGCTGTCTTCGTAATCGGCCTGCCAGTCGGTGGACAGCTGCTGGAACGACACCAGCAGGTCCTGCCCGTGCAGGGCGCAGGCGCGGGTGATCGAGCCCAGCATCGAATGGAAGAACGGGTTGATCAACGAGTCGTCGTTGGTCGGGTCCTCGAAGAACAGCAGGGCCAGCGTGCCGGCATTGCGCAGGCGCAGGCTGGAGGCGTTCTTGTCGACCTTGTAGTTCAGCTCGCGGGCGATGCGCAGGATGCGCTCGCGGGTCTCGGCGTTGACCATCGGGCTGCCGCGCAGGGCCCGCGACACGGTCGGCTGGGAGACCCCGGCCAGGTGGGCGATGTCGAGGGAGGTGGCTTTGCCTTTGATCGTCATGGGCGGGCGGAGCGGGCAGATGGAAGGTGCCCGGGCATGATGCCATGCGCCGACGCGAATGCCCCTCTGAACGTCGGTCGGGGCGCAGGTAAGTCATTGCCGGACAAGGAAATCAGCCTGATCCTTCGGGGCGGTCGGGGTCTCCTGACCGGGCGGACGGCGGCGGCAATGGTAAGATGCGTCGTTCTCGCATTCCCCCAAATTTCACCAGGGGCGGCCCAGCGTACTGCACCCCGCCCGGGGCTGTGCTATCACTGGCGGTCTGCCCCTGGACAACGGACGAAGGTACCTATGGCGCGCGGCATCAACAAAGTCATCCTGGTCGGCAATCTCGGCAACGACCCGGACGTGAAGTACACCCAGGGCGGCATGGCGATCACCCGCATCAGCCTGGCCACCACCAGCGTCCGCAAGGACAAGGATGGCAACCAGCAGGAGCGCACCGAATGGCACCGCGTGGTGTTCTTCGGCAAGCTCGGCGAGATCGCCGGCGAGTACCTGCGCAAGGGCAGCTCGGTCTACGTCGAAGGCAGCCTGCGTTACGACAAGTACACCGGCCAGGACGGCGTGGAGAAGTACTCCACCGATATCATCGCCGATGAAATGCAGATGCTGGGCGGCCGCGGTGAAGGCGGCGGCGGCGGTGGCGGCAACTACGGCGGCGATCGTCCGCAGCGCCAGCAGGCGCCGCGCCAGGAGTACGGCGGCGGTGGCGGCGGCCAGCGTGGTGGCCAGGGCGGTGGCTATGGCAACCAGGGCGGCAACCAGGGCGGCGGTTACGGCAACCAGGGAGGCAACCAGCGTCCGCAGCCGCAGCAGGCGCCGCCGATGGACGACTTCGCTGACGACGATATTCCGTTCTAAGCGCATCTTCGGTGCATCCCGACAAGGGCTCCTGGCATGCCTGCCTGGGGCCCTTGTCGTTCTTGAGGCACTGCCGGGATCCTGTTGTCCGGCGGCGGCCGATGCGGACGTTCCTCGATGTTGTCACCGATTACCGAACACGCCCTGGTCCAGCAGGCAATCAATGAACGCACCCAGCAGGGCGGGGCGGTGCCGCCTGTTCGGGTAGTAAAGAAAAAGCCCGGGGCGCGAGACCGACCAATCCGCCAGTACCCGCACCAGCAATCCCTGGGCCAGCAGTTCCCCCACGCGATCCTGCTCGAAGTGATAGGCGATTCCGAGGCCGGCCAGTGCCGCTGCAATCCCGACGTCAGCGTGATTGGTGACGACAGGACCGTCCACGGCGACCTCCAGGTGGCGGCCTCGCTTCTTGAACTCCCATCGGTACTGCCTGCCGTCACTCTGCAGCCGCCAGTTGATGCAGGCGTGATCCTGCAGGTCCGCCGGAATTCGCGGTGTTCCGCGGCGTGCCAGGTAATCCGGTGACGCCACGGCCACCATGTTCAGGTCCGGGGTGAGGCGGATGGCCACCATGTCCTTCTCGAGCTGACCACCCACGCGGATGCCCGCATCAAACCGGCCACTGACGATGTCGCTGAGCGCGTCGTCGACCACGATGTCGACAACGACATCAGGGTAGGCCTGGTGGAAGCGGGCAAGCCGCGGGGCAATCAGTGTTCTCGCGGCGATGCCCAGCGTATTGATTCGCAGGGTCCCGTTGATCCGTCCGCTCGCTTCGCTGGTTTCAGCGACCGCTACCGCCAACTCCTGGAACAGCGGCGCGATGCGCGCGTACAGTCGTCCGCCACTTGCCGAGGGTGCCACGCTTCGTGTTGTGCGATTCAGAAGGCGGGTGCCGAGACGGCCTTCCAGTTGACGGATGGTCTGGCTCAGGGCCGAGGGCGATACCCCCAGATGTTCCGCCGCCCGCGCGAAGCTCTGACGTTCCACTACCGCCACGAAGGCCTTCAGTTCAGCGAACTCGGATCCGCGCATTATGTAAGATTCGTGACATAACCCATTCGGATTATAGGGCATTCACTTAACCGACCTGCGTGCACATCCTGAGCGCCTCACCACTGCAGGAGCCAGGAATGAATGCGTTGACTCTCCCGGAACCCATCGCCGCGTACTTCGCGGCCGAACATGACCCCGAAGTGCTGGCGCGTTGTTTTGCCGCCCAGGCTGTGCTGAAGGACGACGGGCACACCCTCGTCGGCGTCGACGCCATCAAAGCCTTCCTGGCCGAGGCATCGGCCAAATACAGCGCCACCAGCGTGCCGAGCGCCATCGAACGGCAGGGGAAACACCACGTTGTCCGTGCCATCGTGAGCGGCAACTTCCCCAGCAGTCCGATTCTGCTGAGCTACCGTTTCGAACTGGAACGGGGCCTGATCGCATCGCTGGAGATCACCGCATGAGCTTCGATCTTCAACTCGGTGGCCTGCGGGCCGTGGTGACCGGAGGCACGGCCGGTGTGGGGGCGGCCGTGGTCAGGACCCTCGCCGAGGCCGGGGCCAGGGTGATGACGTCGGCGCGCAGCCTGCCGGCACGCCCGGTGGAAGGAGTCGCCTACGTAGCCGCCGATCTGTCGACGGCCGAGGGCACCGGCATTTTCGCCCACGCCGTGCTGCAGGCATGGGGCGGCGCAGACATCCTGGTCAATGTGCTGGGGGGATCAAAGACACCTGGCGGCGGCTTCGCAGCGATCAGTGATGCGCACTGGCTTGCCGAGCTGAACCTGAATCTGATGCCGGCGGTGCGTCTGGATCGTGCCTTGCTGCCATCCATGCTCGCGCAGCGCGCTGGCGTGATCATCCACGTCAGTTCGATCCAGCGCATGCTGCCTCTGCCGGAGTCCACCACCGCGTATGCCGCCGCCAAAGCGGCACTCACGACCTACAGCAAGTCGCTTTCACGAGAGGTCACCCCCAAGGGCGTGCGGGTGTTGAGCGTAGCGCCGGGCTGGATCGAGACAGAAGCATCCCGGGAATTTGCAGAGCGGATCGCGGCAGAAGCGGGAACCGATTATGAAGGTGGCAAGAGGCTGGTCATGGACTGGCTCGGCGGGATCCCGGTGGGACGGCCCGCGGCACCGCAGGAGGTGGCCGATCTGATTGTGTTCCTGGCGTCTCCCCGGTCGGCGTCGATTGCCGGAACGGAGTATCGGATCGACGGCGGCACGATTTCGACGCTGTAGCCAACAGGCGTCGTCCTGCTCCCACCGCCAGAAGGAAAGCCCCGCTCACGCGGGGCTTTTGTTTTCCAGGTCGGCTGCGGAGTTGTGCCTCGCAGCATTGATTTTCGTGCACTGCGACTTGCAAACACACAAATTCCTCCCCTATGGTGCAATCGATTGCATTGCAGTGAATCCTCAGTGTTTGATGTCGGTTGGGAGGCCGGCAGATGGATGTCCATCCATTCGATCAGACCGGCCCCGGCGATGGGCATCACGCGACGCGACGCGCTACGCCTTGCGGTTGCCGGCGGCATTGGCCTGGGGGCTGCAGGTGTGCTCCCTGCACTCGCCGCCGATTCCCCCCTCAAAGGAAACCTGAAGCAGGCCGTCGCCCGTTGGACCTTCCCGCAGCTGTCGGTTGCCCAGCTCTGCGCGACGGTGAAGGACATCGGTTTCGCCGCGATCGACCTGGTCGGTCCCGAAGACTGGCCCACGCTGAAGGCCCACGGCGTCTACAGCTCGATGTGCAACGGCGCGGAACTGGGCCTGACCAAGGGTTTCGCCGGCCGCGAGTTCCATGACCAGCTGGTAGAGCGCTACACGCGGCACATCGATCTGGTGGCCGATGCCGGTTACCGAAATCTCATCTGCTTCTCCGGCAACCGCAATGGCATGGACCCCCACGACGGCTTGGCCAATGCCGAAGCCGGCCTCAAGCGCATCCTCGGGCATGCCGAGAAGCGCGGCGTCGTGCTGGTGATGGAACTGCTGAACTCCAGGGTCGATCATCGCGACTACCTGTGCGACCACTCCGCATGGGGCGTGGAGCTGTGCCAGCGGCTCGGCTCGGACAATTTCGGCCTGCTCTACGACATCTACCACATGCAGATCATGGAGGGCGACATCATCGCCACCATCGGAAAACACCATGCCTGTTTCAAGCACTACCACACCGCAGGCGTGCCCGGCCGGAACGAGATCGGAGACCAGCAGGAGCTCAACTATCCGGCCATCTGCCGCGCGATCCGCGACACCGGTTTCAAGGGGTATCTGGCGCAGGAGTTCATGCCTGCCGCGCCCGATCCCGTTGCTTCATTGCGCGAGGCGATCCGCCTCTGCGACGTCTGAAACGATATCCACCCAGGTGAGAGACCCATGGCAGATAATCACTACGACGCCATTGTTGTTGGCTCGGGAATCAGTGGCGGCTGGGCAGCGAAGGAGCTGACCGAGAAGGGCCTGAAGGTCCTGATGCTGGAACGCGGGCGCAACATCGAGCACGTCAAGGACTACGTCAATGCGATGAAGGAAGCGTGGGACTTCCCGCATCGCAACCGGCCGACGCAGGCGATGAAGGCCGCTTTTCCGGTGCTGATGCGCGACTACGGCCTCGCCGAGAACCTGGAAGGAATGTGGGCCAACGAGCAGGACTCACCCTACATCGAAACCAAGCGTTTCGACTGGTTCCGCGGCTACCACGTCGGTGGCCGTTCGCTGTTGTGGGGCCGTCAGAGCTACCGCTTCTCCGACCTGGATTTCGAGGCGAACCTCAAGGAGGGCATCGCCACCGATTGGCCGATCCGCTATGCCGACATCGCGCCGTGGTACGACCATGTGGAAAAGTTCGCCGGCATCGCCGGCACGCGCGAGGGACTGGACGTGCTGCCGGATGGTGAGTTCCTGCCGCCGATCCCGTTGAACATCGTCGAAAAGGATGTGGCCGCGCGTATCAAGAAGGCCTTCGGCGGAACGCGCCATATGATCCACTCGCGCACCGCCAACATCACCCAGCCGATGCCCGAGCAGGGGCGCGTCAACTGCCAGTACCGCAACAAGTGCATCCTTGGCTGCCCCTTCGGTGCCTACTTCTCGACTCAGGCGGCAACGTTGCCGGCGGCGATGAAGACCGGCAACCTGACCCTGCGGCCGTTCTCGATCGTCAAGGAAGTGCTCTACGACAAGGATCGCAAGCGCGCGCGTGGCGTGGAGGTGATCGACGCCGAGACCGGGCAGACCTACCAGTACACGGCCAAGGTCATCTTCCTCAACGCATCGTCCTTCAACTCGACCTGGCTGCTGATGAACTCGGCTACCGACGTCTGGGACGGCGGGCTGGGCTCCTCGTCCGGCGAGTTGGGGCACAACGTGATGGACCATCATTTCGGTGCGGGCGCCTCGGGCCGGGTCGAGGGCTACGAAGACAAGTACTACTTCGGCCGCCGTCCCTGCGGCTTCTACATTCCTCGGTTCCGCAATGTCGCCGCCGACAAGCGTGGCTACCTGCGCGGATTCGGCTACCAGGGCGGTGCCAGCCGCACCGGCTGGTCGCGCGAGATCGCCGAGCTGAACATCGGTGCCGACCTGAAGGAAGCGCTGACCGTGCCCGGTGACTGGCGCATCGGCATGACCGGGTTCGGTGAGATGCTGCCGCACCACGACAACACGATCCGCCTGGACCGCGAGCGCAAGGACAAGTGGGGGCTGCCGGTGCTGGCGATGGACGTGTCCATGCGCGCCAACGAACTGGCGATGCGCAAGGACATGGCCGCGGACGCTGCCGAGATGCTGGAGGCGGCCGGGGTCAAGGACGTGAAGATGCACGACAACGACTACGCCCCGGGCAAGGGCATCCATGAGATGGGGACTGCGCGTATGGGACGGGACCGGAAGAGCTCGGTATTGAACCAGCACAACCAGGTATGGGATGCGCCCAACGTCTATGTGACTGATGGTGCCTGCATGACCTCCAGCGCCTGCGTGAATCCGTCACTGACCTACATGGCGCTGACCGCGCGCGCGGCCGACCACGCGGTACGCGAACTGAAAGCGGGGAACCTGTGATGGATCGCCGCGAACTGCTGAAGATGATCGTCGCCGCCACCGGTGCGGCCATGGTCGGCCTGCCTGCGCTGGTGCAAGGCAAAGCGCCAGCGGCCGGGGCGATGGTCCCGTTCTCCGATGCCGATATCGGCACGCTGGACGAGATTGCCGAGACCATCCTGCCGCGGACCCGGACACCCGGGGCGAAAGACGCGGGCGCCGGTGCGTTCATGGCGACGTTCGTCAGCGACTGCTACACCGCCAGGCAGCAGGCGGTGTTCCGCGCCGGGCTGGCGGACATCGACAAGCGCGCCGGTGGCCGCTTCGTGTCGCTCACGCCGGAGGCGCGCACCGGATTGCTGCGTACACTGGATGCCGAAGCCAAGACGCGCAATGCAGACGTGACCGAGACCGGAACGCCCGAAGAGGGCGAAGCCATGCCGCATTACTTCACGATGATCAAGCAGCTGGCCATCTTCGGCTTCTTCACCTCCAAGGTCGGTGCGACCGGGGTGCTGCAGTACGTCGCCGTGCCGGGGCGCTACGACGGTGACCTCGCCTATGTCCCCGGCACACCTGCCTGGGGGACCAGCTGATGGACACCAACCTGATGATCCGCCCTGCGTTGATCACCGCCGGCCTGCTGGCCGCTGCATCTGCGTTCGCACAGGACAGTGCCGACGCTGTGCGTGACCCGAAGAAGACGGAAGTGTGGACCCCTGTGCCCGCGACCGTGGCAACGCCACCCGGCAAGGCACCGTCCGATGCGATCGTGCTGTTCGATGGCAAGGATCTCTCCGCGTGGGAATCGGAGCAGGGTGGCCGCGTGCCCTGGAAGGTTGCCGGAGGCGCCATGACGGTTGTTCCGGGCAGCAAGGGCATCCGTACCCGGCAACCCTTCTGCGATGTCCAGCTGCATGTCGAATGGCGTACGCCCACCGAAACGAAGGGCTTCGACGGCCAGAACCGGGGCAACAGCGGGATCTTCCTGCAGGGACTCTATGAGTTGCAGGTACTCGACAGCTACCACAACCCGACCTACGCCAATGGCCAGGCGGGTTCGATCTACAAGCAGGCCATGCCACGGGTGAACGCCTCGCGCGCACCGGGCCAGTGGCAGGTCTACGACATCCTCTGGAAGGCCCCGCGCTTCTCGCCGGGCGGCGGCCTGACGTCGCCCGCGCGGATCACCGTGCTGCATAACGGCGTGCTGGTACAGGACGATACCGTGCTGGCAGGCAGGACCGAATACATCGGTGCGCCTTCGTACGCACCGCATGGGTGCGCGCCGCTGTATCTGCAGGAACATGACTCCAGGGTCAGCTACCGCAACATCTGGGTGCGCGAGCTGTAGCGCCCACCCGCTACTTCGCCAGGTAGCTGGCGATGTCATCGATCTCCTGCTGTGACAGCTGCGGGAAGGGGGGCATCAGACCGCCGCCCTTCCTGATCCTGTCCTTGACCTGGGCGGGCTGCAGCCGCTTGCCGACATCGGTGAGCGCCGGGAACGTCGGCGGTACACCGGTGCGTTCAGCACCGTGGCAGGCGGTGCAGTGCTGGGCGTAGAGTTTCGCGCCGGCGGCCGGGTCGTCCTTGGCCCACGCTGCCGTCGCAACGTTCATGCCGCCCAGGGCCACGGCCACTGCCAGGATCATTTTCATGTGGGGCTCCTTGATGCGTCAGCGGTGGGCACGGGTGGGCGGGTTGGTGGTCAGGTGTTCACGCAGGTAGTCCGCGCCGGCCTGGATGACCTTGGCCGGGTCGCGTGGCTGGTCGTGTTCGACGATGTACCACTGCACGCCAGCGGTGGCGGCGGCCGGCAGGATCGCGTTCCAGTCCAGCACGCCCTGGCCGACCGCAGCGAATCCACCTTCGTCTTCGGCCTGGCCCTTGGGCGCATTGTCCTTGGCGTGTACCGCAAATATGTGGCCGCGGAACTTGCCAAGCATCACGGCCGGGTCCAGGCCCGCGCGCGCGACCCAGGCCAGGTCCAGTTCGGTCTGCAGCTCGGGGCCGGCGGCGTCGAACAGCAGCTCCAGTCCGGTCCTGCCATTGAAGTCGACCAGCTCGAAGTCGTGGTTGTGGTAGGCCAGCTGCATCCCCTTGCCGCGCACCTGCCTGGCAATCCGGCCCAGCTCCCGGCCCAATGCGGTCCAGCCGGCGGCATCGCGCGGGCGGTCCTTCTGGTCCAGGTAGGGCACCACCAGCGTGCTGTTGCCAATCGAGCGGTTGAAGGCCACCACGGCATCCAGGTTGTCGCGCAGCTCGGCCAGCTGAACGTGCGACGAAACCGCTTTGATCGAGTAACGGTCCAGCAACTGTTTCAGTTCCGCAGCGCTTGCATTCTGCGTACCGACGGTCTCCACCGCACGCACGCCCGCGTCGTGGACGATCTTCAGCTGCTGGTCGAGCGGGCCGGCGTTGCGCAGCGTGTACATCTGCACGGCGATGGGCTTCTGCGCACCGGCTGTGTTTCCTGCGAAGGCGGGCAGGGCGGCGAGCAGCAGGATGAGGATTGCAGTTCTACGGACAGGGATGTTCATCAACAGGTCCTCCCGGGATTCAACCGATGGCGGTCCAGGTGCGTGACCTGGCCGATGCAATGACACGATCGACGATCCGCGCCGAGCGCAGGCCGTCTTCGAAGGTGGGCAGGCCCTGCAGCCGCTCGCCTTCAATGGCGCGATAGGTGTCGGCCACGAACGCTTCGAAGCACTGCCCGTAGCCCTGCGCGTGCCCCGCTGGCAGCGGCGACAACCGGCGTTGTTCGGCACTGCCGGCGCCCGGGCCGCGCACGAAGATTTCCTCGCGCTGCTCGGGCAGGCCGATCCACAGCCGCTCGGCATCCTCCTGGTTGAACGCCACGCTGGCGTTGGCGCCGTCGATCTCGAACCAGAGCCGGTTGTGGCGTCCGGCCGAGACCTGGCTGACCGTCAATGACGCCAGCGTGCCCGCGCCGGTCCTGAACATCGCTGCGGCCACGTCCTCGCTCTCGACCGCTTGCTTTGCGCCGTCTGTCGCCGGCGTGCTGAAACTCTGGGAAGTGGTTGCGCTGCGCTCGGGGATCACCGTGGCAAACGCCGCGTTCACTTCGGCGAAGCACTCGCCGCTGACCCATTCAACCAGGTCGCACCAGTGCGACCCGATGTCAGCGAACACGCGCGATGTGCCACCCAGTGCCGGGTCGACCCGCCAGTTGTTGCTGGCCGGGTCCAGCAGCCAGTCCTGCAGGTAGCTGCCATGGATCAGGTGCAGTGGCCCCAAGTCGCCCTGCGCGATGCGTGCACGTGCCTCGCGGACCACCGGGTGGTAGCGGTAGACGAAGGGGACGGTGGCGACCAATCCGGTCGAGGCGGCCAGCGCCGCCAGCGCCTGCGCATCGTCCAGCGTCGTCGCCAACGGTTTCTCGCAGATCACGTGCTTGCCGGCGTCCAGTGCGGCCTGCGCCATCGCGCGGTGCAGGTGGTTGGGCGTGCAGATGTGCACGACCTGTACCTGGGGATCAGCGACGACGTCCTCGATATCGCGATAGGCGCGCGGGACATTCCACGCGTGCGCCACCTCGCGCGCGCGCTGCGGCGACGAGGCGGCCACGCCGCGCACCTCGGCGCCCGCCAGCAGTGCCGCGCGGCGATGCACCGCGCCGATCATGCCGGTACCAACGATGGCGATTCCAAGCGGGGGCATCGGCCGGTCTCCTCAGGGTGTGGACGACGCGGCCGCCGCTACCGGGCGGTCGCGGAACAGCAGCAGGAAGGCGATCAGCACCACCAGTGCGACGCCGGCCGGGAACAACCAGATCTGCTGCCAGTCCGGGCCCGCTGCAGTGGTGAAGTGCTCCACTACCGCGCCGGACAGGAAGGTGCCGATCAGCATGCCCACGCCATAGGTGGCCAGGGTGATGAAGCCCTGCGCGCTGCTGCGCGCGGCGGGGCCGGCGTGGGCATCGGTGTAGATCTGGCCGGTGACGAAGAAGAAGTCGTAGCAGATGCCGTGCAGCACGATGCCGATCACCAGCAGCGGGAAGCCACTGCCCGCATCGCCGAAGGCGAACAGCGCGTAGCGCACGACCCAGGCCGCCATGCCGACCGCCAGCATGGTCTTCACCCCCAGCCGCACGAACAGGAACGGCATGGCCAGCATCAGCAGCACTTCGGACACCTGGCCCAGCGACTGCAGGCCGGCCGCGCCCTGCACGCCCAGGTCGTTGAGATACGGATTGGTGAAGTTGTAGTAGAACGACAACGGGATGCAGATGGCGATGGAGGCCAGGAAGAACACCAGGTAGGCGCGCGACTTCAGCAGCCGCAACGAATCCAGTCCCAGGATCTGCCCCAGCCCGGCATCGCGCTGCTGTGCCAGTGGCGGCGTGTGCGGCAGGGTGAACGCATACAGGCCCAGCACCAGCGATGCCGCCGCCGCCATCCGGAAGGTCAGTTCAAGCCGATGCGCCTGTTCCCAGCCCAGCCAGCCGATCAGCACCCCTGCGACGATCCAGCCGACGCTGCCGGCCACGCGTACCAGCGGGAACTGCTTCTCCGGCGATTGCATGTGCCGCATCGCCACGCTGTTGGCCAGTGCCAGCGTCGGCATGAACAGCAGCATATAGCCCATGACGCACGCGGAAAACACGCTGAAGCTGGTGGCGGTGGACGCCAGCCACATCAGCACCGCGCCGGCCAGGTGCAGTACCGCCAGGATGCGCTGCGCCGCGAAATAGCGGTCTGCGATCAGGCCGACCAGGAACGGTGCCACGATGGCACCGATGGACTGGCTGAGAAACGCCGTTGCCACCTGGCTTGCGCTGGCCTGCAGCGGGCCCTGTACCAGGTAGGTGCCCAGGGTGACGAACCACGCCCCCCAGATGAAGAACTGCAGAAACATCATCGCGCCCAGGCGCGACATGGCGTGCGTCATGGCTTGCCCTCCCGGGGCGGTCTTGGCTCAGATTCCCAGCATGCGGCGCAGTGATCCAGCGTCCGTGGCGCTCCCGGCAAAGTCGTCGAAGGCGCGTTCGGTTACATGGATGATGTGATCGCGGATGAAGGCGGCACCCTCGCGCGCGCCGTCCTCCGGGTGTTTCAGGCAGCACTCCCACTCCAGCACCGCCCAGCCGGGGAAGTCGTACTGGGCGAACTTCGAGAAGATCGCCTTGAAGTCGATCTGGCCGTCACCGGGTGAGCGGAACCGGCCCGGACGATCGATCCAGTCCTGATAACCCCCATACACGCCGCTGCGCGCGCTGGGGCGATACTCCGCGTCCTTGACGTGGAAAATGCCGATGCGGGCGTGGTAACGGTCGATGAAACCGAGGTAATCCATCTGCTGCAGCAGCAGGTGGCTGGGGTCGTACAGGATCTTCGCGCGGGGATGATGGTCGACCTCATCGAGGAAGCGCTCGAAGGTCGCACCGTCATGCAGGTCCTCGCCCGGGTGGATCTCGAAGCACAGGTCCACGCCGCAGGCATCGAACACATCCAGGATCGGGCGCCAGCGGCGGCCGAGTTCGGTGAAGGCTTCTTCCACCAGGCCCGGCGGGCGCTGCGGCCACGGATAGAAGTAGGGCCAGGCCAGCGCACCGGAGAACGTGGCGTGCGCGCTCAGCCCGAGGCGCTGGCTCGCCTGCGCGGCGAGCCGCAGCTGCTCCACGGCCCAGGCCTGGCGCGCGGGCGGGTTGCCGCGCACGTCTACGGGTGCGAATCCGTCGAACAGGCTGTCGTAGGCGGGATGGACCGCGACCAGCTGCCCCTGCAGATGAGTCGACAGTTCGGTGATCTGCAGACCGTGCCCGGCCAGCATGCCGGCAACATCGTCGCAGTACGCCTGGCTGCGTGCCGCCTCGGCCAGATCGAACAGGTGGGGCGCGGAGGTGGGAACTTGTACGCCAGAATAGCCCAGACCCGCGGCCCACCCGGCCAGCGTATCCAGCCGATCAAAAGGAGCTGTGTCGCCGATGAACTGCGCCAGGAACAGCGCTGGACCCTTGAGCGTCTTCAACGTGATTCGCCCTCGATGCAATCGATTGCATTATCCTAGCAGGGGCGCACGCAGGACCTGTTGTGCACTGCACAGCGGACAGGAGAACTAACGCCATGGCCACCATCTACGACATCGCCAGGCACGTCGGCGTCTCCGCAGGCACGGTGTCACGGGCGCTTTCCCGGCCAGACAAGGTGCTGCCGGCCACCCGTGCGCGCATCGAGCAGGCCGCCGCCGCATTGGGCTATGTGCCCAACACGGTGGCCCGCACGCTCAAGACCCAGCGCAGCGGCAAGATCCTGGTCACCGTCCCGGACATCGCCAATCCGTTCTTCGCACAGATCCTGCAGGGTGCGGAGGAGGCCGCGCAGGCGGTCGGCTACGCGGTTCTGCTGGGCGATACCCAGCATCAACCCGATCGTGAGGAGCGCTACGCACAGATGCTCCGGCGCAACGAGGCCGACGGCATGATCGTGCTGGGCCATCGCCTGCCACCGACCGCGCGCGAAATCGTCGAGCAGCGCGGCGCAGCTGCGCCGGTGGTCAATGGATGCGAGTTCGACCCCGCACTGGGCATCCCCAGCGTCCATATCGACAACGCGGCCGCCGCACGCGCGGTGATGGAGCACCTGTACGGCCTGGGGCACGAACGGATCGCCGTGGTCGGCGGGCCACCTGACAACCCCCTGCACCAGCAGCGGCTGGAAGGGGTCCGGGCCGCCGGCAAGGCGCGGGGTCGCCTGCGCCAGCTGAGCATCGTGCCCGGGGACTTTTCCGTTGAGTCCGGGCATGCGGCGGTGATGGCGCTGCTGGACGGCACGCCCGTGCCGACCGCGGTGTTCTGCTTCAGCGACCAGATGGCACTGGGGGCACTGGCGGCCTGTCGCGACCGGTGCATCCGCGTTCCGGAAGCGCTCTCCATCGTAGGCTTCGACGACCTGGCCTCTTCGCGTTATCTCACCCCGCCGCTGACGACCATCCGGCAGCCGATGCGTGAAATCGGTGAGCGCGCGGTCAACCTGCTGCTCGCCATCATCGAACAGGTCGATGTACCGCTTCAGCAGACGCTGGAGTTCAGCTTCATGCTGCGCGGTTCGACAGCGGCGCCTGGGCGGTAGCGCAGGCGAGGCAGGGCAGCCGGAGCAGGGCGGCCGGCCCGCGCGTCGTGCCGCGACCTTGATCCCGAATTGACGCAAGGCTGTCAGACTCATCGCAGGCAGCCCGGCAAGGGCCGTGGCAGCAGGTGCGATCGCGCAAGGGGGGGGCAATGCCATTCTTCACCGATTCGGCGGAAGGCGCGGTCGAAGGCATTGGCGCGGCACGTCGCATCGGCTGGATGCGTTTCGTCGGCAATGCACTGGGGGCAATCCCCATCGCTTCGATCATCCTCGAGCGCCACGATGGGCCGCTGGCGTGGGTCCTGCTGCTGCTCAACGCGCTGGCGTGGCCTGCGCTGGCATTGATGCTGACCCAGCGCTCCGGCCAGCCCGCGCTCGTCCAGTTCCGCTGCATGGTGGCCGACTCCTTTTTCGGTGGTGGCTGGATCGCCTTCATGGCGTTGAGCGCGGTGCCCAGTGCACTGTTCGCCGCACTGCTGGTGGCCGACAAGATCGCTGCCGGTGGCGTTCGCCTGGCGATGCGCGCCACGCTGGCCCTGATGCTGGGCTTCGCTCTCACCTGGTGGGTGCTCGGCTTCCCTTACCAGCCGGTCACCTCGCAGCGCACGATCGTGCTGAGTGTCCCGTTCCTGTTCGTGTATGGCATCGGCCTGAGCATTCTCAGCTGGCAGCTGGCGCGCCGGGTCAAATCGCAGAACCGCCAGCTGCAGCGTCTCAGCCGGATGGACCCGCTGGTCGAGCTGGCCAACCGTGGCTTCCTGATCCTGCGTGCGCAGCAGGCGCTGGACCGGGCACAGGGCCAGGGCGGGTTTGCCTGCCTGCTGATGCTCGATGTGGACGACTTCAAGCGCATCAATGACTCGCATGGCCACCGCGCCGGTGACGAGGTGCTGCGGCATATCGCGGCGACATTGCGCACCGTTGCCCGGCCCGGTGATACGCCCGCGCGCCTGGGGGGCGATGAGTTCGTCGTGCTGCTGCGCGACTGCGCGCCCGTCGATGCGATGCACGTGGCCGAGCGGGTGCGCCTGCACCTGCTCGAGGCCGCGCGGCAGGCCACGCCGGGTGTGGAATTCAGCGTCAGTATCGGCATTGCGGCCACGCCGCGTGGCGGCAGTGTCGAGGACTGGTTGGCACTGGCCGACCGCGCGCTGTACCACGCCAAGCGGCAGGGCAAGAACACCGCCAGCTACGGCGAGTGAGCGCGCGTGGGGACGGCACGGCTGCCGCCGAACGAGAATGAAATACCCATTCATCCTGCACGCGGAATCGGCACGCCAATCCTCTACCATGGGCCACCCCGCCCGGACGCGCTCCCATGCAAGACGCTCTCGTTGCCCAGCCCAAGCCCCCCATTCCAAGGATCGCGGCGTGGCTGATGATGCTGCTGGGCATGTGGCTGGCGCTGAAACTGGGCCTGGTGGTCACCCTTCTGTCCGGCCTGCTGGTGTTCCAGCTGACCCACCTGCTGGCTTCCACCGTGGAAGGCCGGCTGCCGCCGGGACGCGCACGGGCAATCGCCGTGATCGTGCTGTCGGCGATCATCATCAGCGCGCTGGTGCTGGCCGGGATCGGCGTGGCCTCGTTCTTCCGCAACGAGACCGGTGGCCCGGATGCTTTGCTGGCGCGCCTGATGGAGATCCTCAACACCTCGCGGCACCAGGTGCCGGCGCTGCTGCAACCCTACATTCCCGAAGACATGCCAGCGCTGCGCGCGGCGCTGAACGACTGGGCCGCCGAGCATCAGCGCCAGCTGGGCGTGGCCGGTACCTCGGTGGTCCAGGTGGGTGTGCGCGTGCTGATCGGCATGGTGCTGGGTGCGATGATCGCACTGTATGACGAACTGCCGCTGCCGAAGATGGGTCCGCTGGCGCAGGAGCTGGTCGGGCGCACCAGCCGCCTGGCCACCGCGTTCCGCCAGGTGGTGTTCGCGCAGGTGAAGATCTCGCTGCTGAACACCGTGTTCACCGCGATCTTCCTGCTGGGCGTGCTGCCGTTGTTCGGCGTGCACCTGCCGCTGTCCAAGACCCTGGTGCTGATCACCTTCCTGGCCGGCCTGCTGCCGGTGGTGGGCAACATCATCTCCAACACGATCATCACCATCGTCGCACTGTCGGTCTCGTTCTACGTGGCGGTGGCGGCGCTGCTGTACCTGATCGTGATCCACAAGCTGGAGTACTTCCTCAACGCGCGCATTGTCGGTGGCGAAATCCAGGCGCGTGCCTGGGAGCTGCTGCTGGCCATGCTGGTGATGGAGGCGGCCTTCGGCCTGCCGGGCCTGGTCGCCGCGCCGGTGTTCTATGCCTACGTGAAGCGCGAACTGGTCGACCAGCGCTGGATCTGACGCGGCGGGGCATGACGTATTTGTCCCGATTCGAGTGTCCGCGCGGCCTTGTCGGTGCGTTCGCGGCGGGCACGGTGCACCGACGGCCACGGTTGGCCCGCTAGCGGCTTGGCGCCTGTGCAGGCGGCCGCTACAGTGTTCCGCACGACAGGGGAAATGTGCATGGCCCGCAAGGCGTCGCCCATCGGATTGCGGACCTGGGTCTGGATCCTGGCCGGGCTGTTCGTAGTCTGTACGCTGCCGCTGATGGCCATCGCACTGGTGCAGGGCACGCTGCGCTTCACCGCCGCCGAGGACAACCTGGTCAGCCTGCGCCGGCTGCAGCAGACCTTCGACCTGGCCAACCGGGTGTCGGCCGAGCGCGGCCCCGCCAACAGCCTGCTGGGAGCCAATACGGCCGATGCGGCCGAACAGGCGCGGCTGGCCGCGCAGCTGGCGGTTGCGCGCAAGCGGGTCGACACCGCTCTGCTGCAACTGGACACCGTGTTCAAGGCCGATCCGGGCGTGGTCGACGAACATGGGCTGCTGGCCGACGCGCAACGTCGCCTGCAGTCGGCGCGGGCCGCGGTGGACCAGGTGGCGGCACAGCCGCACGACGCGCGCCGGGTGGAAGACGTGGAGCGCGCGATCAGCAGCATGTTCGCCGTGGTCGATCGCCTGCACGTGTTGACCTCGACGCAGATCAGCGTGCTGGTCAGTGCCGACCGCGAAGCGGCGATCCCGGCGATGCAGGGCCAGGTGCTGATCGACCTGCGCGAGCATGGCGGCCGCCTGGCCTCGAACGTGATGGCGCCGGTGGCGGTACCGGGGGCCTGGCGTGACGAACAGGTGCGGGCGGCATTGCAGACCGAAGGCCGCCTGCTGGAGCTGTGGCGGCTGGCAGGCAGCCATGAAGCCGTGTTCCGCAGCGATCCGACGCTGTCCTGGCATTGGGACATGGCACGCCGGCAGTTCTTCGGCGAATCGCTGCCGATGATCGAACGGCTGATCGAAGATGGACGGCGTGGCGTGTCGCCGCCGTGGACCGCCGCCGAGTTCACCACGCGCTACGTACCGACCCTGCGGTCGCTGGAAGCGCTGCGTGACGGTTACCTGAGCGTGTCCATCGCCCGTTTCGAGCGCACCCGCAACCGCGAAGCGACGCGCCTGGTGGTGCTGGTGGCGACGGTGCTTGGCACGCTGGTGGTGCTGGGCGTGGCGCTGCGCATTGCCCATCTGCAGATCCTGCGGCCGCTGCTGCAGGCACAGAAGCAGGTGATCCAGATCGCCTCGGAAGCGCCCGGCCCGGAACAGCACGTGACCCACCCGCTGGCCGAGATGCAGCGCCTGTTCGATGCCATCGAAGTGCTGCGCGAGAAGTCGCGCGAGCGCTCGGCGTTGACCAGCGAGCTGCGCCAGCTGGCCGGCACCGATGAACTGACCGGGTTGTTGAACCGGCGCGCGCTGGACCAGAGGGTGCAGCAGCGCCATGCCGACGGTGGCAACAGCGCGGTGGTGATCCTGCTGGACATCGATCGCTTCAAGGCCATCAACGACGGCCATGGGCATGCTGCTGGGGACCAGGTGCTGGTGCAGGTGGCACAGCTGCTGCAGCGCCACCTGCGCCGCAGCGACAGCATCGCCCGCTACGGTGGCGAGGAATTCCTGGTGCTGCTGGCCGACGGCGATCTGGCCGGCGGCCGCCAGTTGGCCGAGTCGCTGCGCGTGGCCATGCGGCAGCTGGACATCGCACTGGCCGCAGGCAACGTGCTGCGGGTCACTGCCAGCTTCGGCGTAGCCGAGGGGGGCACCGATGCGCTGGGCTGGCGCACCCTGCTGCGCGCCGCCGACGCGGCCATGTACCAGGCCAAGGCGCAGGGCCGCGACCGCGTGCGGGTGGCCGGCGGCGGCCGCAACGCACGTTGAGGACACGCATCAGCCGATGCGCGCATGCACGCGCCGCAGCGTGCGCGCGATCATCCGGCGCGCGATGGGACGCGGCATCGAGAGCCCGCGCCAGCGCAGCGCACCCACCCGGAAGGTGGCGCTGGCGGTAGCCAGTACCTTGCCGGCCGGGTCGGTCAGCCAGCCACGGGTGAAGGCGATGCTGCCCTTGCTGTGCTCGACTTCGCCCCAGCCGATGATCCGCCCCGGCCGTGCCGGGTTGACGAAACTGGTCTTGGATTCCACCGTGACCGCGATGCGGTTGGCTGGCAGGGTGGCGTAGATCGCCGGCCCCATGCAGTCGTCCAGCATCGCTGACAGGAATCCGCCCTGCACGTTGCCCATCGGGTTGGTGAGCACCGTCCCGGCGTCGAACTCGACCTGGATGCGACGCAGTGCATCGTCATAGCCGATGAAGCGCCAGCCGAGCAGGGTGCCGGCCTGGGAACGTGGAAGATCACCGTTGACCACGCTGTAGAAGATCGATTCGGGGTTCATGGCGGAGCCTCGTGGGGAGGGGGGAAGGGAACTCACCGGGACAGTGACAGCACGGCCAGCGCGAGGCCGAGGAGCAACAGCAGCACCACGGCCGCGCCGGTGGATACCGGGGTACGCGCACCGGTGCGTCGCCGCACGCCGGAGGCGACCAGCACCGGGGGCGCGGTGGCGACCAGGCAGAACAACTGGAACGCCAGCAGCTGTGGCAGCGCGAAGTGACCACCGAAGAAGATCAACCAGGCCAGCATCACGCCGGCACCGGCCAGTGCGATCCACCCGGCGCCGACCACGCGGATGAGTGCCATCAGCAGCACCTGCATGCGCGGTTCGATCTCCGCCCACGACATGCCCACGGCCTGCGCGTGGTAGGGCATGAAGTCGGAACGTTTCAGATAGGCCGCAGCAAACAGCGAGACAATGAAGAACGCCAACAGATAGCAGCCGAACGCGAGCCAGGCGAACGGATCCATGTGGAGGCCATGCGGTTGGGGAGGAGTCGCCGCGTGCACGCCGGCTGCCATGCCGGTCGTGCCACGGGGTTGCGCGATTCTCGGGCACGCCCCTGTTAGCTGGGTGTGGTGCTCCGCAGGGGCGTTCCTCTATCTGCTTTTAACGTAAGCATGGTGGTGTGGAGTGCGTCACGCACGGACCATGCGCCGTATCTCGTTTCCCGTGAAGAGGCCGCAAGTGCTCATCCACTTTCCGGTCACCGCTCTGCGCAGACGCTGGGCGTCCCTCCGATCAAGGACCGCGCCGTGACCGAGCTCACCCTCCCAGAACTTGCCAAGAAAATGGCCGGCATCGATTTCACGATGCTGCAGACCCACGCCAGTGGAGAAATTGCCGGTCGCCCCATGAGCAACAACGGTGACGTGGACTATGACGGTGACAGCTGGTTCTTCACCATGGAAGACACCGACATGGTGCGCGAGATCGAGGCTGACCCCACCGTCGCACTGGGTTTCTCCGGCAGCAAGTCGCTGCTGGGCAAGCCGCCGCTGTTCGTGCACGTGCAGGGAAGGGCGGCGCTGGTGCGCGATCGGGCCACGATGCGCGAGCACTGGGTGAAGGACCTGGAACGGTGGTTCGAACAGGGAGTGGATACACCGGGACTGGTACTGATCCATGTGCGCGCCAGCCGTATCCACTACTGGGATGGCGAGGACGAGGGCGAAATCACAACCTGATCCCGGCGCGGGGAGGCCGGCGGCAACGCGGCCGTTGCGCGCCGCGCCCGGGCTTTGCCATCCTCCCTGCTGTTTTCCGTACCGTGGAGTTCCAATGCGCCCTGCCTCCTGGCTGATCCTGGCCCTGCTGCCTGCCCTGGCGGCGGCGCAGCCTGCACGTTCACCCAAGGCCAGCGCACAGGCGCAGGACCCTTTCAGTGACTTGTTCGATACCGCCTGCATGCAGCACATCGGCGCGCCGGCGCGGTTGCAGTCGTTGATGGAATCCAACGGGCTGTCACCGCTGCAGCCTGCCGAGGCGGCAACGTTGCTGCAGGGGCAGTCGGGCGTGGCCTGGATGGTGCCTCTGGCCAGCGGCCGCTATGCGGTCAGCTGGGCTGACGATGGCACGTGCACGGTCTACGCCGAAAAGGCCGACGCGGCGGTCGTGCAGAAGGGCTTTGCCCGGTTGGTGCAGGCGGCGCCAACGCCGTTGCAGGCGCGCTCGCTGCCAGGCCGTGGGCCGTTGTCGGCGGACCAGGTGGCGATCCAGTACGGCTGGGCCACGCCCGGGCAGGCCAAGCTGCAGGTGCGTTTCCGGCTGGTCACGCGGCAGGCGGCCGAGGCCGGCGTGCAGGCGATGGCCTCGGTGACGCCGGGCGAAGCGATGCTGGAGCAGGCTGCACCCAGCCAATAACGCTGGCCCCGCGCCGCGCAGGCTGCCCATGCCCGCGATTCAGCCTTTCATGCAGGTTGTGATATATCGTTTATCGATAAATCCACCCTGGGGCGGCGAGGCCGCCCCAATGCCGGAGGCCGCTTGACCGCTCGTCCCGCCAGCGCCAGACCCGCGCGAGGCTTGTTCACCCTGGCCCAGGCCGCCGTCCAAGCCGTCCGGGCGATGTGCTGGCTGGGCATCCTGGCCGCACTGCTGGCCGTGCCGCTGGTCGCGCACGACCGTCGCTGGCTGCTCGACAGCGTCCACGATGCCGCTGCCGCTGCTGCACACGGCAACGCTCTGTTCCTGCACTTCTGCCTGGGGCTGGCTGCGATCGTCGCGCTGCTTGTGCTGTGCCTGCTGTTCCTGCGCCATCTGCTGCGGCTGCTGAAATCGGCGGCGCGCGAAAGGCCGTTCACCCACGCCAATGCGCAGCGACTGCAACGGATGGCGTGGCTGATGCTGGCGATGGAGCTGGTGTCGATCCTGATCGGCGCCTACGCGGCCTGGATGGGCCCGGACTTCACCTGGATGGAGGTGGGCGGCGGCATGTCGATCACCGGGCTGGTGGCGGTGATGATGCTGTTCGTGCTGGCACGCGTCTTCGCCGTGGGCGCGGCGATGCGCGATGACCTCGACGGTGTCATCTGATGGCAATCGTCATCACCCTGGACCGCGTGCTGCAGGAACGGGGCATGACCCTGTCCGAGCTGGCCGGGCGCATTGACATCACCCTGGCGAACCTGTCGATCCTGAAGACCGGCAAGGCGCGCGCCATCCGCTTTTCCACGCTGGATGCGATCTGCCGGGAGCTGCAATGCACGCCTGGCGACCTGCTCGGGTACGACCCGTCGCACACGCAGGACGCAGACTGAGTGTTTGTTCTTCTCCCTTACCTACTGACGAAACGGACCTGAAATGGAATGGTTGGCTGACCCCTCGATATGGATGGGCCTTGCAACCCTGGTCGTGCTTGAGATCGTGCTCGGCATCGACAACCTGGTGTTCATCGCGATCCTTGCCGACAAGCTTCCGCCACACCAGCGCGACCGCGCGCGGGTGATCGGCCTGGCACTGGCCCTGCTGATGCGGCTGGTGCTGCTGGCGGCGCTGGCCTGGATCATGAAACTGACCGAGCCGCTGCTTACGCTGTTCGAGCACAGCTTTTCCGGGCGTGACCTGATCCTGCTGGGCGGTGGCCTGTTCCTGCTGTTCAAGGGCACCATGGAGCTGCACGAACGGCTGGAAGGCCGCGCGCACCACGAAGATGGCAAGAAGGTCTACGCCAGCTTCGCCATGGTGGTGGCGCAGATCGTGGTGCTCGATGCGGTGTTCTCGCTGGATTCGGTGATCACCGCGGTCGGCATGGTCGACAACCTGGGCGTGATGTATGCCGCCGTGACCATCGCGATGGCGCTGATGTTGCTGGCGAGCAAGCCGTTGACCCGCTTCGTCAACAAGCATCCCACCGTGGTGGTGCTGTGCCTGGGCTTCCTGCTGATGATCGGTTTCAGCCTGGTGGCCGAGGGCCTGGGCTACAAGATCCCGAAGGGCTACCTGTACGCGGCGATCGCCTTCTCGATCCTGGTGGAAGCCTTCAACCAGTGGGTGCGTTTCAACCGTGAGCGCAACGAGCGTCGCCAGCCGTTCCGGCAGCGCACCGCTGATGCGGTGCTGCGCATGCTCGGCGCGCGCCCGGCCAATGGCCACGACGATGAAGGCCTGGACGCGCAGGTGGACGCCGAAGAGCGCCTGCAGCCGGCCGAACACGAAATGATCCGCAGCGTGCTGGGCCTGGCCGACCGGCCGGTGTCGAGCGTAATGACCGTGCGCGCCGATGTGCAGTGGATCGACCTGGCGCGTGGGCAGGAGGACGTCGTGGCGCGCCTGGTGGCGTCGCCGCACACCCGCCTGCTGGTGGGTGAGGGTGACCTGGACAGCCTGCGTGGCGTGGTGCAGAGCCGCGATCTGCTGGCCGACCTGCTGCAGGGCAGGCCGCTGCAGCTGGAAGGCAACCTGCGCGAGCCGCAGTACGTGCTGTCCAGCGCCAGTGCGCTGCAGGCGCTGGAACTGATCCGCCAGCATCCGGTACCGCTGGCAGTGGCGGTGGATGAGTACGGCAGCGTGGAGGGCCTGGTGACCGCCAACGATCTGCTGGCGGCGATTGCCGGCGATCTGGTCGATACCCAGGACGAGCGCTATGGCGTGGTCGCGCAGGGCGAGGAGCAGTGGGAGGCCGACGGTGCACTGACTCTGGACGACCTGCAGCGGCTGACCGGCGTATCGCTGCCACGCAGTGCCGACTACATGACCATCTCCGGGCTGGTGCTCGAGCAGCTGGGCCGGCTGCCGGACATCGGCGATGCGGTGGAGGTGGCGGGCGTGCGCATCACTGTGCTGGCGATGGAAAAACGCCGTATCGCCCGCCTGCGGGTGCAGCGCCTCGACGGAATGGCTTGACCCACCTGTTGTTGTAGCGCCGAGCCCATGCTCGGCTGCAGATTGAAATGCCGGGCATGGGCTCGGTGCTACACAACACCGCCTGCAGCCGTCACCATGGCGGCCCGCTTTCTTTCCAGGATGGTTGCAGTGCTGAGTACGATCGGTTTGTTGATGGGCCTGTATGTGGCCTGGCGCCTGTTCTGGCCACTGCGCATGTCCACTTGGCTGAAGGTCGTGCTGTCGCTGCTGCTGGTGGGCGTAGCCGTGCAGCTGCGTATCGTCGCCACCTTCTGGGGCACCATGGCGTCGCCGGAAATCCCGAAGCTGGCCATCGCCACGCTGGCCACCGGCTCCACGGCGGTGTTGCTGTTGGCGTTGCTGATGCTGGCGATGGATGTGGGCCTGCTCGCGTCCCGCCTGCTGCGCTGGCCACGTGCGGTAGCCGCATTGCGCACGCGGCGCTTGCGGCCGGCGGCCGGCGTGCTGGCCCTGCTGGTCAGTGGTTATGGTGTCAGCCAGGGCATGGCAGTGCCCCAGCCCCGGCAGATCGAGGTGAGCGTTGCCGGGCTGCCAGCGGCGTTCGACGGCTATCGCGTGCTGCAGCTGACCGACATCCATGCCAGCCGCCTGCTGACCGGCGACTGGGTGCGCAGGGTGGTGGATGAGAGCAACGCATTGGCGCCGGATCTGATCGTGATCACCGGCGATCTGATCGACGGCAGTGTGGAGGCCCGTCGTGACGACGCGCGTCCTCTGGCTGATCTGCGGGCGCCGGACGGTGTCGTCGCCATTACCGGCAACCACGAGTATTACGCGCAGTACCAGGCATGGATGCAGGCGTTCCGTGCGCTGCACATGCAGGTGCTGGAGAACAGCCACCTGCAGGTACGACGCGGTGATGCAGCGCTGACCATTGCCGGGGTCACCGATCCGGTGGCCGCACGCTACGGCCTGCCGCTGCCGGATCTGGACGCCGCCTTGGCCGGCGCCGATCCCTCTGCGCCGGTGATCCTGCTTGACCACCGCCCGCGCAACGCGCGAGAGGCGGCGGCGCGCGGCGTGAAGCTGCAATTGTCCGGGCACACTCACGGTGGGCAGATCATCGGCATGGACCAACTGGTGAGGCGGGCCAATGGTGGCTTCGTCTCCGGCCGCTACGACGTGGACGGGATGACCCTTTACGTGAGCAATGGTGCGGGTCTCTGGGCCGGTTTCCCGGCACGCATCGGCGTGCCGTCTGAGATCACCCTGGTGACATTGCGCCGCGCGCCGTGACCTGAAGTGGGGCAGATCCCGTTCCCGCAGGGAAAGGGAACTGACCCCTGACAAACCACATGGAAGGAACGAAGGCCCATCCCCTTGCCCTGATGGAACGCCTGATCCGAGCCAATGCGGATGAGATCAACCGGTTGCCGCGGGCCATCCGGGAGAGTGCTGCGTTGCGCTGGCGTGACCCGGAACGCAAGCTGCTGCACACCCAGGCCTGCGCGGCGTTCCACCAGCACTACGAACGGCTCGCGTTTCCGGGTGGCTACGCCAACGCGCTGAAGCAACTTGCCGAACACGATCCCAATACGCTGGATGTCGCGCTGGCTACGGGACGCTGGAAACAGGCGTGGATCAGCAGCAGTTCTGCCTCGACGGTGCGCTGCTGGTCTACCGCGCGTTCGAGCAAGGACGCTTCTGCTTCGGCTTTGACGGTGAGCGCTTCAGCGGCCATGAAGCCCAGTACATGCAGGCAGCCGATAGCCGATGACCGGTATTTCACCCCGTCCATGCCACGCTGCGCCGAACCTGCCCAACCGGGATCGAGGCTGTTGAAGGCGAATACGCAATGACTGTGGCGCGACAGCGCTCGATGTGGGTGGCCGGCCTGTCCACGGTGGTGGAGTGGTACGACTTCACCCTGTACCTGTACTTCGCCACGGTGCTGTCGCGGGTGTTCTTCGGCGGTGGCGAACAGGCACTGCTGGTAACCTTGGCCGGATTCGCCGTGTCCTACCTTATGCGTCCGCTGGGCGCGCTGTGCTTTGGTCACCTGGGTGACCGGCTCGGCCGGCGATGGATGTTGCTTGCGTCGATGGCGTTGATGGCAGCGGCAATGCTGGCCACCGCGCTGCTGCCGACCGCGGCCACCGCAGGCGCCACGGCCGGCGTGCTGCTGCTGGTGCTGCGCTGCGTGATGGCGTTCTCGGTGGGCGGCGAATATACCGGCGTGGTGGCGTACCTGCTGGAAAGCGCACCGGCGCGCCGACGCGGCCTGGTTACGTCGTTGGCTTCGGCGGCCAGCGAAGTGGGCGCACTGCTGGCGGTGGCGATCTCTGCACTTACCGTCGCGCTGCTGCCCACACCGCAGCTGGACAGCTGGGGCTGGCGGATTCCGTTCCTCGTCGGCGCTGCGCTTGCGCTGGTGATCCTGATTGCGCGTTCGGGCATGCACGAGTCGCCGGAGTTCGAGCGCCAGCGCCGCGAAGGCAGCATTCCCGCCACACCGCTGCGGCATGTGCTGCAGCATCATCCGTTGGCGGTAGCGCGCACGTTCGCGATTTCGGCGCTGGGATCGATCACCTACTACGTGGGCATCACCTATGTGCCTGCATTCCTGCACGCGCAGGGCCACGATGAGGGTGACGCACTGTGGCTGTCGACGATCGCGGCGGTGGCAGTGATTGCGATCACGCCCCTGTGTGGCGCATTGTCGGACCGGGTCGGACGACGGCCGGTGTTGTTGGGCCTGACCGTGCTGGCAGCGCTGCTGCCGCTGTCCCTGTTTGCGTGGATGGCACAGGCGACGGCGCTGGGCATCGTGCTGGCTGCGGTGCTGCTGGCCTGCGTGGCCGGCGGTGTAAGCGCGGTGGCCGCCCCGGCCACGGCTGAGCAGTTCCCAGGTGAAGGCCGGGTCAGCGGTCTCGCACTGGGGGTAACCATGGCCACTGCCTTCTTCGGCGGCGCAACGCCGTGGCTGGCGCAATGGTGGGTGGAGCGCAGCGGCTGGGCGGCGGCGCCGGGCGCGATGATCGCACTGGTGGCGGTGCTGGTGCTGCCGGTGCTGTGGACCCTGCCCGAGACGGTCCCGGGCAGGGCCAAGCGCTAGACGGTCAGACCTTCAGGGTCTGCTCGATGTCGGCCAGTACCGCGGCCGCATCCACACCGATGGCAATCGACTGCACCACGTGGCCGTCCCACACGCTGGGGCCGAATGCCAGGCCTTCCGGCTTGGGAATGGTCATGCCGCGGGCAACGCCGTCGGTGGCCACACGCACGCTGGCGCGCTCGAACTGGAACAGTTCCGGGCGGGTCAGCGCGATGCATGCGCAGCAGTCGTGCACGACCATGCCCTTGTGGCCGGCCTGTAGGTAGAAGTCGACGTAATCCTGCGACAGCGCACGGACCAGCTCGGCGTCGGCACCGCCGATGGCGGCCAGCCTATCCAGGCCGTCACGGTCCATTTCCACGCGGGTGGTCACGTCCAGGCCGATCGCGGTGACCGGCCAGCTGGCGGTGAACACCACGTCGGCCGCTTCAGCATCGCCCCAGATGTTGGCCTCGGCGGCCGGGGTGATGTTGCCGTTGACGTGGAAGGCGCCGCCCATGATCACCACGCCGCGTACCAGGCCGGCGATGTCCGGGGCCTGCTGCAGGGCCAGGGCCAGGTTGGTCATGCGGCCGACCGCGACCAGGGTCACTTCGCCCGGATGGGCGCGGACCAGATCGATGATCAGCTGGTGGGCGGGGCGCGTGTCGGCGGCCACGTCCAGTTCGGCCGGCACCGGGTGGTTGCCCAGGCCGTTGTGGCCGTGGATGTGCACCGGCCAGGCTTCCGGGGTGGCTTCCGGCTGCAGCGGGCCATCGGCACCGCGCGCGACCGGGGCGGCGAAGCCCCAGGCCTGCTTCAGGTACAGCGCGTTGTGCGTGGTCGACTCCACCGAGGCATTGCCGAAGGTGGTGGTGACACCGATCAGGTCGATCTGGGCGTGCTTGTGCAGGTACAGCAGGGCCAGGGCGTCGTCGACGCCCGGGTCGGTATCGAAAATGACTTTCAGCATGTTGTTGTTCTTCTTCTTCCGTGTGGTGCGAGGGGCGCCGGCGGCCTGGAAGCAGGCCGGCGCGCCCTGCATTGTCCCATCTTCATGACGGGCAGGGCGAACCGGGGCGCCGGTGGGGGCATATCATCGCCTTCAAGGTAGGGTATCGACTCGAACCGTTTGAGAGCTGTCCTGCCAGACTCCGAACCATCTTCATCGATGACGAGCCTGTGCCACTTTGCATTGCCGACACCTACTATGCAGAGAACGGCAGCACTTCCGTATTTGAAGAGCGCACCTGGCTCATTGGCAGGAGGTGTCTCCTTGGTGGAAACAATTGCAGAGAGTTTCAGGAAAATAGCGATGAAATATCAACTAACAGAAGGACAGCTCAATGGTCCAGCTCAACTTTCGGCCATTGATAGCCTGCCAGAAGAATTGAGAACGGCACTCCCTAAGAGCTACCTTGAATTCCTTAAGACTCACGACGGTGGCGAAGGATTCATCGGCGATAACTACATCATTTTTTGGAGGGCAGAAGAGCTGGTTGATTTCAATCGTGAATATGAAGTCGAGACGGATGCGCCCGGTATATTTTTGTTCGGCTCCAGCGGGGGAGGAGAAGCGTATGGATTCGATATGTGGGATGTCGCTATGCCGGTAGTAATGATTCCTTTTATAGGCATGGATCGTCAATACGCCATCTTGGTAGCGGCCGACCTTCCGGATTTATTTGCGCAATTGGCAGAGCGAGAATGATTGGCCTGGATAAGCACGCACGCCCTAAAGGCATGGAGCTGTTCGAGCTTAGACCCGTTATCGTTGGTGGTGATCCGGTCAGCCCTGAGAACAAAGCCTGGTTGACGAGAGAGCAGAATTTTGAGGCTGTGCGCTACTGGAATAGGATTGTCAGAAGTCTGCGTGATGGGCCGAAGTAGATGGAGATAGAAAGGTGTAGAAGGAGTAGGTCGGGAGCGGCCAGCTGCTATATAAATAAGACATCTTGAATTGCTAAGCGAACCGGAGGATGTCCGGCTCGCGCAAGATGGTTTGTAGAATTCCTGCAGGTCTGACTAAAATGCCTGGTCAACATTTATCGATAGCCTCGCAGAATATTTATTCGAACGGAAATTCGATGGAAAAGCCGCGCTGCAACCAATGGATCAGTCGCGGTAGGTATGCCCCCCTGCTCAAGGAGCTGCTCCATGCTGGTGGTAACCCTGGTCCTGGTCGCCTTGGTATTGGGCTTGAACGTCGTCGCCACCTTCGTGGTGCTGGGGCGCGAAGAGGTGTCGGCGGGCGGTCGCACGGTGCAGCTGCTGCTGGTCTGGCTGCTGCCGCTGGTCGGCGCCATCCTGTGCCTGGCGGTGGCCACGGCCGATGGCTCGGGCAGCCGGGGGGATGGCGGCGCAAGCTACGACAGCTCAGGTGGCTACTCAGGTGACAGCCACAGCCATCACAGCCACAGCAGCTCCGACTGCAGCAGTGATGGCGGTGGGGGGGACGGCGGCAGCTGCGGCGATTGAGGTCTCTGTAGCGTCGAGCCATGCTCGACTGCCCTTCGTTCCAAAGCCGCGACGCCTGATCGAGAAGCAGTCGAGCATGGCTCGACGCTACAAGGTGCCGGGCACAGCCCAGCAACCCCTGCCTGCCTCAGAACTTCCAGCGCAGGCTGGCCGACACGAAGCGCGGCTCGCCGAAGTTGTTGTAGTCCAGGTTGGCCCAGTAGGTCTTGTCCAGCGCGTTGCGCACGCTCAGCGTCGCGGTCCAGTTGTCGCTGATGCGGTAGTTGGCGTTGAACTGCACCAGCGAATACGCCGGCTGGTTCACCGTCACCGTGCCGCCCAGCGGGTAGGCGATGTTGTAGCCCTGCACCTTGCTCTGCCACTGCAGGCCACCGCCGATGCTCAGGCGTTCCAGCGCACCGCGCAGCTGCAGTTGCGTGTTGAGCTGCAGCAGGTCCTTGGGCGGGTTGGCGTACAGCAGGTCGGTGGCGGCGCGGGTGACCTTGACGTGGGTGTAGCCGGCATTGACCGTCCAGCCCGGCAGGATTTCGCCGTTGATATCCATCTCCCAGCCACGCGCCTTGGTACCGTTGACGCCGATGTAGGCCGAGCTGCCGTCGCTGAGCGAACCCTCCGGCACGCCCATGTCACGCACCGCGTAGTTGTCCTGCTTGGCCTCGAACACAGCGGCATTTGCGGTCAGGCGGCCATCGAACCACTGCGTCTTGAGGCCCGCTTCCAGGTTCGAGCCCTGCACCGGCGCCAGCAGGTTCTCGTTGCGGTCCTTGTAGTTCTGCGGATTGAAGATCTCGGTGTAGCTGGCATAGGCCGACACGTTCGGGGTGATCTCGTAGACCAGGCCCACGTACGGAGTGACTTCATCGCTCACCTTGTACGCACCGCTGGTGCCGGTATAGGCGCCGGCGGCGTTGTAGGAGCGGGTGAGGGTTTCCCACCGGCTCAGGCGTGCACCGGCGATCAGCGACAGCGGATCGGCCAGGTGCAGGCGGGTGGCCAGATAGACGCCACTCTGCGTGGTCTTGGCCACGCGGCGCGCGCCGGTGCGGCGGTAGGTCACCTCGGAGATGTCGCCGTTCCAGCTGTATACGTTGGGGATGTAGTAGCAGCGCTCGCTGCCACAGCGCGCCCAGTCGGTCGGGTAGTTCAGCGCGAGGGTATTCGTCGTGCCTTCCAGGTCCGACCACTGCGCGCCAACGGTGAGGTCGTGCTCGCGGCCGAACAGGTCGAAGCTGCCGGACAGGTAGGCATCGACATTGCGGCGGGTGTCCTTGGAATCACCGGCGGCGGCACGCAGGTAGATGCCCGAGCCGGTCACCGGGTCTGGGTTGCCGGTGCCGTACAGGCGCACGTTCTGCACGTTGCCACGGGTGTAGGCGGTGTTGATCTTCAACAGCCAGTTGTCGCCGAAACGCTGCTCCAGGTTGGCGAAGGCGGTGTTGCTCTCGCGCTTCCAGTAGCTCCACTTCGGCGACAGGTTGGTCGAGCGCGGCAGATGGGCGAAATTGCCCTGGCTGTCGAAGAACGGCACGGTGCCCCAGGTCGAACCGGTCGGGTTGTTGTCCTGGGTCTGGTAGCCGAGGGTGAGCGTGGTGCTGTCGGTGACATCGCCTTCCAGCACCGCCATGCCGGCCATCTTGTTCTCGTCGTAACGGTCGTAATACAGGCCCCGATCGGTGTAGGCGGCGACCACACGGCTGCGGAAACGGCCGTCATCGGTCAGCGGCGCGGTCACGTCGGCTTCCATGCGGCGGTAGTCCCAGCTGCCGGCACTGACCGCGAACGACGCGTCGAATTCCTTGCCGGGGCGCTTGCGCAGCAGGTTGACCGTGGCCGACGGCACGCCGGCGCCGCTGAGCAGGCCGTTGGCACCGCGGATCACTTCGATGCGGTCGTAGAAGGCGGTGTCGTATTCCTGGTTGGTGGAGCCGCTGTAGGTGGGAATGCCGTCGACCTGGAAGTCGGTGATGGCGAAGCCACGCGCGTAGTACAGCGGGCGCTGCGTGTCATAGAAGGACACGCTGACGCCGGTCACGTTGCGCATCACATCGTTGATGCTGAACAGTGATTCGTCCTGCAGGCGCTGCAGGCTGATCGCGGTGGCCGACTGCGGGGTTTCCTGCAGGGTGATCGGCAGGCGCGTGGTACTGGCGGGCGGCGCCGACTGTTCGGCCCGGACGCTGACCCGGTCCAGGG
>NZ_LEKR01000014.1:0-94470 GCF_001580555.1 Stenotrophomonas sp. DDT-1 | reverse complement strand
CGCGATCGCTTCGCCCGGCTTCGCCCGCCAATACTTCAACGATGGCATGCAGGCCGCGGCCCTGGCGCGCGCACCGATGCTGGTGTTCAACCGCAAGGATGAACTGCAATGGCGCTTCGTGCGGCGCCTGACCCGCGCGCGACTGCAGCCGCCGCTACACTACCTGCCCTCTTCCACCGGTTTCGTCGAAGCCGCCGCGTGCGGACTCGGTTGGGGCATGGCCCCGGAAACCCTGGTCGCGCCCGCCGTGCGCGCCGGCCGCGTGGTGGTACTGGAACCCCGCCGCTGGCTGGATGTGCCGCTGTACTGGCAACATGCCGCCGTGCGCTCAAGCACGCTGCAGCACATCACCCAGGCGCTGCGCACTGCAGCCAGCGGCACCCTTCGTTGAGGACAATCCGATGACCGCAGACTCGGGCTTCACGCCGCGCGCACTACCGTTTGCGCACTTCTTTACCACTGGGACGGCATGGGCGTGATCGGCCGACGTACAAGGATGCACCGCGCGAAGGCCGCGCTGGCGCTGGTGCTGGCGACCTGCCTGCCAACCGCTGCGTCCGCGCAGAACAACACCGACGCCCCCGCATTGGACTGGGAACAGGCACGCCAACGCCTGGAGCAGGTCTCCGATGCGCTGGCGGCCGCTGATGCAGCGGTACGCAACAAGCAGGATCTGGAGGACGCCACGCGCCTGCTGCGCCTGCCGGAGATCACCGGCGAAGTGCGCCGCCTGCAGTTCCAGAAGACCCTTACCCTGCCCCTGGGCTCGCTGGCGCCCGTGGCTGAAGCCTTCGGTATCGATTCGCCGCTGTCGTTCACCGAGCGCGACTGGCGTACACGCCCGGTAGTGACCGCGGTGCTGCCGCTGTACACCGGCGGCGTGATCCCGGCCGCGCAACGTGCGGCCAGCGCCGCCCATGAGCAGGCCAACGCCGAGCGCGAGGCGCAGCGCCAATCATTGACCGTGCAGCTGGCCCAAGCCTACTTCGGCCAGCGCCTGGCCGAGCAGGCGGTGGACGTGCGCCGCGACGTGCGCGACGGCCTCAACCGCCACCTGTCCGATGCAGAAAAGCTGGAACGCGAGGGCTTTGCCACCCGCGCCCAGCGCCTGCAGGCCACCGTGGCCCGCGACAAGGCCGAGCGCGAATACCAGAAGACGGTGAACGATCTGGCTACGCTGAAGGCCGCGCTGGCCACGCTGCTGCGCAGTGGTGGCGAAGTGCAGCCGGTGTCGCCGCTGTTCGTGCAGCGCGTGCCGCTGGAACCGGTGGCCAGCTTCGAGCGCACGGCGCAGGCGCGCCAGCCGCAGATCGCGCGCTTGCGGGCGATGGTGGCGCAGGCCGAACAGGGCTTGCGCGTGCAGCAGGCCAAGCTGAAGCCGCAGATCTTCGCCTTCGGCCAGTACGACTTCCGTCGCCGCGACGAGATGCTGACCGACCCGGACTGGGCGTTCGGCATCGGCCTGAAGTACACCTTCCTGTCGCCGAACTCGCGGCCGGCGCAGATCAGCGCCGCGCGTGCGCAGCAGGAGCAGGCCGAAGCAGGCCTGCGCGAGGCCGAGAACCAGGTCGCACTGGGCGTGCGCAAGGCCTGGAACGAACTGGAAACCGCGCGCCAGCAGTTCGTGCTGCTCGACAGCAGCATCGCCCAGGCACAGGAAAACCTGCGCCTGCAGGAGCTGGCATTCCGCGAAGGCCAGGCCACCTCGCTGGATGTGATCGATGCGCGGCTCGGCCTGGGCGGCGCCCGTGTCGAGCGCGCACAGGCCGCCTACCAATACGACATTGCGCTGGCACAGTTGCTGGAGATCAGTGGACAGATGGACCGTTTCGAAGAATTCCGGCGGCGTGCGGACGAGGTGATCGACCATGAGTGATGTGCTGCACGACGATTCGACGACGCCCCCCGGCAAGCGACGGCTGGGACCGATCCTGCTGATGGTCCTGCTGGTCGCGGTGGTGCTGGGCCTGTGGCTGGCCTGGCGTAGCCCGGCCGACCAGATCCAGGGCATGGCCGATGCGGACACCATCAACGTGGCTGCCAAGATCACCGCGCGCGTGGCCGAGCTGAAGGTGCGCGAGGGCGATCGCGTGCAGCCCGGGCAGGTGCTGTTCCTGCTCGACAGCCCCGAAGTGGCTGCCAAGGAACAGCAGGCGCACGGCGCATTGGCGGCTGCGCAGGCGGTGGCCGACAAGGCCGACGAAGGCGCGCGCAGCGAAGACATCCGCACCGCCGAAGCGAACTGGAAGCGCGCCGAAGCCGGCGCGACACTGGCCGAAGCCACCTACCGGCGCGTGCAGAACCTGTTCAACGAAGGGGTGATGACCCGGCAGAAGCGCGATGAAGCGCATGCCCAGGCCACCAGTTCGCGCGAACTGGCCCGCGCCGCCCGCGCGCAGTACGACATGGCATTGGCCGGCGCCCGCGAGCAGGACAAGCGCGCCGCGCAGGGCCAGGTACAGCAGGCGCAGGGCGCGGTGGCCGAGGTCAACGCCGCGCGAGCCGAAGTGGAAGGACGCGCGCCGGTGGCGGGCGAGATCAACAAGCGCATGGCCGATCCGGGCGAGCTGGTGCCGGCCGGCTATCCGGTGTTCACCCTGGTCGACATCGACCGCATGTGGGTGGCGATGAACCTGCGCGAATCGCAGATGCAGGGACTGAAGGTCGGCAGCAAGCTGCAGGGAAGCGTGCCGGCGCTGGGCCTGGATGGCGAGTTCGAGGTCTACTTCATCAATCCGGCCGGCGACTACGCAACCTGGCGTACCACCCGCCAGTCGTCCGGCTATGACGTCCGCAGCTTCGAGGTGCGGGTGCGCCCGGTACGCCGCATCGAGGGCTTCCGCCCCGGCATGAGCGTGCTGTTCGCATGGCCCCAGCACTGAGCCCGGACCGCAACGGCTTCGCCGCTTCGTGGCGGCGCGAGCTGCAGTCGCTGCGCGGCAACCGTGCCGACCTGCTGCTGGTCACCTTGCTGCCACTGCTGATGCTGGTCGTGATGGCATGGATGTTCACGCCGTCGGTGATGCGCGATATCCCGATTGCTGTGGTCGACCTTGACCACAGCAGTGACAGCCGCCTGCTGCTGCGCATGCTCGACGCCAGTCCCGGCGTACGCGTCGCCAGCCAGCCAGCGGACCTGGAGGAGGCACGTTCGCAGCTGCGCAGCCTGGACGTGTTCGCCATCGTGCTGGTGCCGCGCGATGTCACCCGGCAGGCGCTGCGTGGGCGCCAGGGCACGGTGTTCGCCTATTACAACGCCACCTACATGACCACCGGCCAGTCAGCGTCGCGCGACATCGGCGATGCGGTTTCCGCATGGAGCGCACGCCTGCTGCGCGACCGCATCGGCCTGCAGGTCGGCCCGGGCAAGCTGCGCGCGGCGCCGATCGCGGTGCAGTCTGACATCCTCTACAACCCGGCGCGCAGCTACGAACTGTTCCTGCTGCCACTGATCTTCCCGGCGGTGCTGTCACTGGTACTGGCACTTGCGGTGGCCGGCAGCCTCGGCCGCGAGATCCGCGATGGCACCCTGCCCGCCTGGCTGGCTCGCACGCCGTGGTCGGCGATTGCCGGCAAGGTCGCGCCGTACCTCCTGCTGTTCTCGCTGTATGGCGCGCTCGGCATCGGCTACCTGGCGTGGCTGCGCGGCGATGGTGTGGCCGGCAGCGTGCTTCTGCTGCTGCTCGCGCAGCCGTTGTTCTACCTGGCCACGGCCGCCTACGCGCTGTTCTTCGTCGGCGTCACCCGCGACATGGGCACCGCGTTGTCTGCGGTCGGTCTGAGCATCGGCACCGCACTGGCGTTCTCCAGCGCTACCTTCCCGGTGCTGGACGGGCCGTTGTTTACCCGCGTCTGGCACCAGCTGCTGCCATTGAGCGCCTACATCAAGCTGCAGACCCAGCAGCAGTTCATCGGCTCGCCGCTGCAGGTTTCGGCATGGCCGCTGGCTGCGCTGCTGTTGATGACGGTGGTGGCCGGTGGCATCGGCGGCCTGCGCCTGATCGCCTTTGCACGCACGCCTGCCGCCGCACAATCCGCAGGGGCTGACGCATGAGCATGCTCTGGCGCAGCCTGCGGCAGACCCTGATGGCGGTGCTGTGCGACCGCTACGCGATCGTGGTGATGGTCGGTGCGGTGATCCTGTATTCGTTCTTCTATCCAGCCGCCTACCGGCACCAGGTGGCCGGCAACCTGCCGGTGCTGGTGGTGGATGAAGACCATAGCGCGACCAGCCGCGAGCTGCTGCGCAAGCTCGACGCACTGCGCGTTGCGCGCGTGGTCGGGCAACCGGCGGACGTCGACAGCGCACGCGAGCAGCTCGAAGCCGGCCACGCCGAAGGCATCGTCGTGATCCCGGCCAACCTGGAGCGCGACATCCTGCGCGGCCATCCGGCCAAGCTGGTATTGCTTGGCAACGGTGCCTACCTGGGCCGCGCCAGCTGGGTGCTGGGCAGCGTAGCTGATGCGCTGGGTGCGTTCGGGCGTGATGCGGTGGTCGGCCAGGCCGCCTTCATGGGTGCGCCGCAGGCACCGCCGGTCACCCTGGTGCAGCGCCCGCTGTACAACACGCAGGAAGGCTATGGCAGCGCCATCGTGCCCGGCGTGGCCGAGCTGATCGTGCACCAGACGCTGTTGATGGGCATCGGCGTTCTGCTCGGCGGCCGCCGCCTCGCGCTCGGCCGGCGCCTGCGCTTCGACCTGCCGACGCTGGCCGGCATGGCGTTGGGCTTCGGCCTGATCGGCCTGTTCGGCCTGTTCTGGTACGCCGGTTTCACTGCCTGGGTGCAGGACTATCCGCGCGGCGGCAACCCGATGGGCCAGCTGCTGGGCGGCACCTTGTTCATCGCCACCACCGTGGCCTTCGGCCTGTTCGTCGGCAGCTTCTTCCGCACCCGCGAGCGCGCCTTCCAGTACATCATCGCCACCTCCATCCCGCTGTTTTTCCTGGCCAACCTGTCGTGGCCGGCGGTGATGACGCCGCAACCGCTGGTCTGGCTGGCACAGCTGCTGCCGACCACCTCGGGCATCAATCTGATGGTGCGCCTGAACCAGATGGACGCCCGCCTGGCCGACGTCAGCCACGAACTGATCACCCTCACCGTCCTGCTGCTGCTCTACGGCAGCCTCGCCTCCTGGCGCCTCCTCGCCAAAAAGGGGACGGAGGGAATTAAGTCGTAAGCGGCCTGTTCAAGCGGCGCGGCATGGCCGCTTTGATCCAAGGTTCAGGGGTCCGGGGCGTACCAGAACGGGATGCGGAACGCGCGGCGCCGTCCGGCCCCCCGCTCGCCGCCTGCAGCATTCCACACCAGCTCCAGGTCATGGCGTCCGGGTGCGAGTCCCCGGGTAGGCAGGTACCCCACCAGGCCCCGCATATCCAGGTCACGCCGCTCCATGGGCACGAAGTCATGCAGGTCGACCGGGGTGCCGTCCAGCTTCACCAGCCAGAGCCGGGAAAGGCACTCCACTGCGGCATTGGCGGCCTGTTGCCCGGTGGCCTCATTGCGCGCGTCCGGAAGTGCGGTGCAATGCTGGCGCGCCAGCGGATTGTCGCGTTGCGGGCGATGCGGAATGAACAAACGAAGCTGCGCACCGCTGATCGTGTCCGACGGGATCATCGGGTACGGCAGCAGCTGGTCATGCGCCGAACGCATCGATTCGTAATGCGCACTCAGCATGCCGTGCTCAACCGCCGCTTCCGTGACGATCTGGTAACGGTTGAACAGCGAGAACTTCAACGACGCCATCACCTGCACGGCCGCCAGCAGCATCGCTACCAGCACCGCGAACAGGTAGGCCGCCATGAACGAGCGCGAGCGCAGGTTGCTCTGCATGGTCAGCTGCATGGTCTGCATCAGGCGCAACAGCGGAACCCGTTGCAGTGCCGCCAGCATGCCCTGCAGCAGTCGCTGCGGTCGCTCATGGGGCCGCCCGCGCGCCTGCCGCCGCGCCACGATCTTCTCCAGGATCCCGGGGGTAACAGCCAGCGCCAACATTGCGGCCAGCACGGTGCACAGGGCGAGCATGGCGACATGATCGGCGCCACCGGACAGCGCGCCGATCACCATCGACACACCAAGCGTCAGGACGGCCAATACCAGCGTGCCCGCCAATGTCTGTACGGCAAGCAGGGTGGTCGAGAACAGCATCGTCGCCAGCCGGTCGGCACGTTCGATGCTGCCATCTAGGCCTCCGTCCCGGGCCTGCAGGAAGGCGCGCGTGACCGCCCCCATTCTTGGCAGGCGCCCCCAGTCAATGCCATCGGGGAAATGCGACCTGAGGCCGATCAGCCCGATCCAGTAGCCGCGCACCGTGAGGTGGATGATCAAAGCCAGTGCCAGCACATAGCACATGCCGACACTGATGCTGAAACCGAACCAGAGCATCTGGAAGTACATGCCTTCGGTGTGCAGGCTGCTGCGCGCCCAGGCGTCGAACAGATAACCCGGCACAGCCAGCAGCGCGAACGCCAGCAGGCCCGAAATGAAGAGCTCGAGTTCATCGGTGCGATCACGCACCCGATGGGGATGGGCAGTCGCTTCCGGTATCGGGTCGTGCCTTGCGAGCGGTGCCGGTTGGGGAGCTGGAGCCGATTCGTTCACTGGACATTCATCCGCTGAGTCGGCGCAGTATAGGCACGACGCCGGAGTCAGCGATACAGGTCCGGAACGAAGAACGCCGGCGCGGGGCCGGCGTTCGAGTACTGCGATGTGTAAGGGGGAACGGGCGCTGCCGGCAACCGATCAACGATAGACGCGCTCGCAACGGCGCTCGACCACGCGGTCGCCGTTCTTCTGCTGGCTGTTGCCCTGGATCTGGCGACCGGCCGCGCCACCGGCCACAGCACCGGCCACGGTAGCGAGCTTCTTGCCATTGCCGCCGCCCACCTGGTTGCCCAGCAGGCCGCCGATCACTGCGCCCGTGGCCGTACCCGCAATGCGGTTCGGATCGCGCGAGTTGCGCTGCACTTCCACGTTCTTGCAGACCACGCGGCTGCCGTCGTTGAACTTGCGTCCCTCATCGCGCGGGCCATACGTCTGCGCGCCGGCCACCGACGAAGCCGCCAGCAGGGTGCCCAGCACAAGCAATCGGGTCGAGGTCTTCATGGCCATCTCCTGAGTTCCGGTATGGCACAAGTCTCCTCCTGCGGTTGGCAACCGGAAGTGAAATGCGCGTGTCCGCCACCTCATCGGCCATAGCGCGTTCAGGAAGAAAATCCGCGCCCATCACGATCAGCCGTCGTGATGGGCGCCGTCTCCCTACCGGCGTGCCACGTTCTAGAACTCTTCCCAACCACCGGCATTGGCCGCCAGTGTCGGCTCGATGCGCGGCGACAGTGCCGGCGGCCTGCGCACCGGAGTAACCGTCGCGGCCACCGCAGCCAGGGCCGGACGCACGGGTGCAGCCGCGGTTGCCGCACCGGTGCGGAACACCGATACCGCCTCGGCCAGCAGGGTGGCCTGCTCCGCCATGGAGCGTGCCGCCGCGCTGGCTTCTTCCACCAGCGCCGCATTCTGCTGCGTGGTTTCGTCCATCTGCACCACCGCCTGGTTGACCTGTTCGATGCCCGAGCTCTGCTCCTGCGACGCGGCAGAGATCTCGGCCATGATGTCGGTCACGCGCTGCACCGACGCCACGATCTCACCCATCGTAGTGCCTGCCTGGCGGACCAGCGCCGATCCATCGGCGACCTTGCCGACCGAATCCTCGATCAGGCCCTTGATCTCCTTGGCCGCGCCGGCTGAGCGTTGCGCCAGTGTGCGCACCTCACTGGCCACCACCGCAAAGCCCCTGCCCTGCTCGCCGGCACGCGCGGCTTCCACCGCCGCGTTCAAGGCCAGGATGTTGGTCTGGAAGGCGATGCCGTCGATGACGCTGATGATCTCGGCGATCTTCTTCGACGAGGCTTCGATGGCCGACATCGTGGTGACCACCTGGCCGACCACCTCGCCGCCCTGCGAGGCGACACCGTGCGCGCCGATCGCGAGCTGGTTGGCCTGGCGTGCATGCTCGGCGTTCTGCTTCACGGTGGAGGTCAGTTCCTCCATCGACGCCGCCGTCTCTTCCAGGTTCGCCGCCTGCTGCTCGGTACGCCGCGACAGATCGGTGTTGCCCGAGGCAATCTCGCCCGCTGCCAGGTTGATGCTGGACGCACTGGACTGGATGCGGCCGACAATCTGCTTGAGCTGATCGACGGTGGCGTTGCAGTCATCGCGCATGCGGGCGAACACGCCGTGGAAATCACCTTGCATGCGTACGGTGAGGTCACCGCGCGAAATCGCCTGCAGCAGCGTCGACACCTGTACCAGGTTCTCGTCGGTGGTCTGCATCAGACGATTGAGCCCGGCCACCATGTCGCGGAAATCGTAGGCGAAGCGACCTTCGTCACCGCGCAGGCTGAAGTCGCCTGCCGCGGCCGCTGTCGCCAACCGGCGGATCTCGCTGTTGATCGCCGACAGGCTGGTCTTGGTCTCGTCCATTGCCTGGGTGATCGCCGCCTTCTCGCCCGGCAGCGGATCCATGTCCACCGACAGGTCGCCACGGGCGTAATGCTTCATCACTTCGATCAGCCGGTTCTGCACTTGCACGTGCGAGCCGACCAGCGCATTCGTCTCGTGCACCATGCGCCCGTAGTCGCCGGGGAAGGCACCTTCGTCCATGCGATAGCTGAGGCTGCCTGCATCGTGCTGACGGGCCAACTCGCCCTGCGCCGCCATCACCGACTGCAACTGCGCCTGCATGTGCTGCATCGACCTGAGCAGCTGCGTCACCTCATCGTTGCCGGACGCGTCGATGCTGTTGTCCAGCCGCCCGTTGGCGATGCCGTCGGCCAGCTTCACCGCACCTTCCAGCGGGCGGGTCAGGCTGCGGGTGATGGCCCACGCGGCCAGCGAGCCCAGTATCAGGCTCAGCACGCCGAACACGATCGACAGCGTGCCGGTCCAGGATTCGGTTGAACGGTATTCCTCGCGGCTGCGCGCGGTCAGTGTCTCCTGATGCCGCAGCAGGGTCGAGATCGTCTCGTTCCATGCGGTAGCCAGTCCGTGCTCGGCGAGCAGTTCCTTGGCCGCACCGTCAAAATCACCCGCCTTCATGCGCTCGTGCAGATGCTGGGTGGAGGCGTCTGTCGCCTTGCGTGCCGCGTCGATTTTCGCAACCAGGGCATCGCCGGTGGCGTCGCGTGGAATCTTGATGTACTTGGCCCAGATACCATCGTAGGTCTGCGACAGCTCCTGCGCTTTCTGATAATCCTTGTCGAAGTCCTCGCCGCGCTTGATCACCATCAGCCTGCGGTGCATCAACACTGCGTTGTTGGTATCCAGCATCTCGTTCAACAGCCGCATCTTCACCATGTTGACGTCCACCACTTTCGAGAACTGGGCAGACTTCAGATGGTTTCCGTACAGCGCCAGGCCGACGATGGCCACGATGAACAGCAGCAGCAAACCGAACCCGGCACCCAGCCGGGATCCCACTCGGAGGTTGCGTAAGGCGAGCATCTCAATTCCCTTGATCATGGCCGTATGATCGATGGCGGCGCAGGCAAGGGAAACTTGATAGGGCGATATTATTATATCGATCCAAAACTCTGGAACTGTGCAGACAGGTGTGAAAGCGGGCGACCCACGAGGGCGTTATATCCAGAAGGCATATCGCCACGTGTACCGAGAATAGGATAAGGCCGGGGCCTGCCGCCCCGCTATCTGGCATTACAGGGCAACAGGCCCCGGGAAGACCAGAGCCTTCCCGAGCCTTGCCGCATAGACGCTCTCGAACTGGAAGGAGAGCACAAACCGGAACTCGCACGTCGCGGCGTAACGCTTGATGAAGCGGCAGATTTCCTCCCAGGCACGTTCAAACCCGCTCGCGCGGAAATGAAACGAGCCCAGCAGGCCCACCTGCCACTCGGCTTCAATCCCTTCCGCTGCGAGTGCCTCCGGCGGGTCGACGATGCCGAACCCGAAGCCGGTGTTGGACGCTGGAAGATATCCACGCAAACCGTCAGTACAGTCAGTACCGTCGGAGTACTCGGCCTGGATCGAATCCAGGGCGTGCAGTACGGCCCCCAGATCGGCACCGGCTTCGACTTCCAGAAACAGCGAAATGCTCATTACCTGCGCAAGCCGATGAGGGTATGCCTGTTGAAGAACCGCATCTTCCCCTCGATCGTGAAGTCCGTGCGCCTGATCTCGCCCAGCATCATCTCGCGCTGCTCCTCGCTCAACGTGCAGGGCTCCAGAGCATTCGCCTCCAGCACGAGTCCTGGTGGCGCCAAACGCAGTTCGACAACGCAGGCATTGCCCTCGATGGGGACACCTGCTGGCCACGCCGTCATTGCGATCGCACGCATTTGCTCCTGGTACGCCACCCGCTCTGCTTCCTCCATCTGCGGGTCCGGCAGATACGGCGGGTTCGCCGCCACGTGCACAGCAGACTGCGTGGGCGTTGGCTCTGATATCGAACCAACGATCAGTTTGATCAGGGTGTTCTGTGAGGCCGTTACCGCCAAGGCGATCACCAGAGCGGTGTAGCTGACACCACCAGCCTTCTGCAGCTCAAGGTGCCGCCGATGTGCCCCGCGATGCTCGGCATCAACCTTGCGGACAATCCTTCGGCAATGCGACAGGTACAGCGGATTCGCCAGGATTCCTGCAAGTACGCGAAACACCAGGAAAGAGAGCAAGGACAACCATGGCAGCCCCAGCAGCACGAAGGTGGTCATCAGCAACGGCGAAAGGATGAACCAGATCGCGCCCCACGCATGCATGCGCCGGAAGAAGAACCAGAGTGACGAGAACAGGAATGCCGGCCAGTTCCATCGCCTTGGCGCCCTGCCGCTTGCTTCGTACAGCCTCCAGTGACGGAGATAGGCGCGGAACCTGTCACCTACCACGATCGCCAGTGCTTCCTTCTCGCTCAACCCGTCTGAGGTTGCATCTGTACTCTGCACCGCTTCACCGACGGCGCTGCCGAAGGTGGGTTCAATCCTCGCTCTCACTTTTCTTCATCCAAACTCGACACGAAATCACTCAAGACGGATTCTCACGTAGCATCCCGGCCATTGAGCCCCACCCTGCCGTACTCAGCGCAGCCTCACTCGAACTCAATGTAACGACTAGAAACACTGTCAAGCCACGACGCAGATTGCAGTCACTACCTGCTCCGGCTCATCCTCGATCGGCACACCCCAACCGGAAATTTCGAGGACTCCGTAATCACCTCCGCTACATAACCACTCCTCTGCTTCATCGAAATGCAACTCGGTGAAACCAAGAAAATCTGAAACCAGACTTCCAATGCCAACTGAACCTGCTGCAAGTCCACGGTAGGACTTACGTGCAACGACATCCCCCGACATCCCCAGTGCATAAACCTTGATCGCCCGCACAACCCCGCCCCTGATCGAGCGCATCCATATAACCATCGCACTCACCGTCGCGCAGGGAGAACAGGAGCCCGCCATTTCCATGCTCGTCAGGACCATACCTTTCCAGACGAAGATCAGGCCCGCCCTCAAACCTGTACAACCGAGCATCCGCGTCAATCAGATATGCAGCGATAACCGTATCCAGATCATCGTATGCCGCATGTAACGGTATAGCTGCCATCGATACACCAGGAACAATCGGCGCATTCCACTCAATGGAATTCACACCGATGCTCATTCACGTCCAACAATGCTCACCATTATCAAGAACCCATACAATTCCTGCAGGAGCTGCAATCAGGAACCAAAGGCACAGGTCAGATTCCAACTCTTCCCTGGTCGACGGCCAAGCCATCCGAAGAAGCTCGACCTGCTCTAGATTTGAACCACCTAAAAGCCGACCATCAGACGCCAATTTCGCGTTTCCAGACTCCAGAATATCAAAAATAATATCGAGAAAAATATCTCGCTGCGCGGCAAAATCGACAGAAGATCCCGCCAGAGCACCATTTAGCGCCTGCCACATTGACACCATGGAATACCCAAAAGAGTGCTCCACGACACAATTAGCATACCCTTCGGTCACTTGAACCTCATCCCCACCACACCGCCATTACTATTCGATGGATGAACGACACCCACTGTGCATTTCGGACCAGCCTTTCCCGCAGCGGATGAAAACGCCAGCAGACGAACTATCAAGCCGCTTTGCCACTGAACCACACAAACCTCACCCTCACCCTTAATGACGCGAAGATTGCCCATTTCATCCACACCAGCCGACCGCATTACATAACCTTCAACTGCCCCCTCAACCTCATCAAAGAGCCGGGCACGCAATCAGCGACAGCCTTCGGCGACTCCACCACCCAATCACGCCTTTCGCCCCATAAATTACGCCAGATTTGACCACCTCAAAACTAGAAAAATAAACCATTAACTTTATATCATGAAACAATTAAGTCCACCCTATTGCTTCGGATCCCAGGGCGACCTGAAGCTAGAAACCCCATCCGAAAGGTCCCCGTTGTCATAAAACTCCCTAAACAAAACCAACGCAACATCGATATCACGACTCACTTTTCTAGCATCCCACAAGTCATCGTCAAATCTTACAAACCCCCTATGCCCAGCGCCTCCGGATTCCCACCACTCCAGAATCTCAAACTTCAAATCCTTTGAGGAAGTGAATGCAACCAGCCTATAGTTTCCAGGATTTGCATCCATACTTAGTTTCCGGATGTAGCCCCCAAGAGGCTCCAGCAGGCGCAATCTGACACGCCCTCCTTTTGCGAAAACCTCTCTAATTCCGGACTCCACCCTGCTCCAGACAGGCCCCTCTGTCACCTCGGCATGAGGCCTACTGCGGCCGACAAGAATCTCGACCTCGAAGGCACAACCAAATTCAAGACCTTCCTGCATCACCAGCCCCACCCCTTTCCTCTAGTCCAGAGATGAATTTTACCACTAGAAGTATCCAACACCCTGACACTATTCAAGCCAGAACGCTCTGCAGCCAAACCTATATGCGACATGCAAAAATCACAAACCGGCTTCCCCCGAACGACAATACTCATATCCCGCCCCTCTGCAAGGCCAGCCTCGAAAGCCTGCTGAATCAATCCTATCTCAGCATGAGCATTGCTCATATTTGAATTGGGATGACCAGGAGCCACCAAATCTGAAATCAGCGTTGGCTTATTCGGATCCGCTGACAATGCCGGACGAGAACCTTGATTGGTATCCCAGAGAACCCGCCCGCCGATATTACTCTCGTGACAATCGCATGCGGCAAGTTGCCCTGGGCAAATCGGGGAGCGCGGAACGCAAGCGATCAGTCATTCAAAGAACTCAATAACCCCCTCCACTTCGTACCCAAACCGTAAACTCCCATCCGGATAGCAAACAACAAACCGCCCCTCCAGATCAGGGACATCACTGAAGTGATCTCCAATAAGAACCCCAGAATCGAACTTCGGCGCCATTCGAATGGCCAGACGCCCGAGCTCCTCATCGTTTAAATTCAAGCCACTGTAGGCATTGACGATGGTTTTGAACTGACCGTCATCATGCATAACCCATATCCCCACCGAATCCTTGATCTGCGCGTGATCCCAATACTCATCAGAATCGAACACATTCGATTGCGGCACGCCCAACGACTCCGACAGCACCTTGCGAACATCATCAAAGCTCAAATAGCGCTCAATCGAAAACTGAAAGGAATCCACATATCACCTCAATTTATTTACCCGAGCCACGCGAATTGTAGAGTTCCAGCAACCTCGACCTAGAAGTCGCGTTCACTCCTGCGTTCCCCGCTGAGATCATACCCTCAAGAGCCTTCTCTGATCCGCCCCGGAGACCTCCATCTCGCACCATGTCCGTGTAAACACGGAATTCTGCCCGTGACAACTGAACAATTCCCGGCCCCTCCTTTGGGAACATCGAGGCTCTATCAGGATGAGTACCCCAGATGCGGCCCGAGGGCACAAGGACGTCGCCATTTGGGAGCAAAACACCTTTCCCTGAGTTCAGATCATTTACGTCCTTGGCAATATCATGCCCCCCTTTTACGATGGACTTTGGCGTATTGGCGCTACCGTCACCAAACCAGGTCTTCGCTCCAATTGTGTCCACACTGTGTGCCGCACTCACCTTCACAGAATCTCGCGGCATGAACGGCTTCCCTTCCAAGGTTCCGCCGTCCACAACCTTTGAAAGAGAGCCGCCTTTGACCCGGAGAATCCCAGCCAATTGATTCCCTGATCTTGCAACCAGGGCCAGATATGCTTGAGTCTCCTCGACCTTCGTCATTACCGATGCTTGATCCAGCATCGACTGAATCTCGATCGATGGATACTTGGAAGTAATCAACCCGCTTGCAGCGTTGAATTGGCCCAACATCCCGTCGCGAAGTGCCTCCGCGTCCTTGGCCATCTTGTCCATGAACCATGCGCTGGGCCCCTTGTTGGAAATGGATAAAAGTGCCTGCATGCTGCCTGCTAGCATCTGCCTTTGTATTTCCCTGAACGCGTAAGCAGCATCGGCTCCAGGTGTAGTTCCAGCTACTCGGTCCTGCACTGGAATACCTGGATACTGCTGCTGCCAGTAGACGTCGATCCGCGCCGCAAACTCGCGCTTCCAGTCGTCTTCTGAAGTTGCTGGATAGGACCGCATACTCAGCTCAACAGCGGCACCATGCGCAAGCAATTCGCGATCGCGCTCTGCGTTCAGCTCGTCATACGCACGAGTAACAGAGTCCTTACAGGCTTGGACATCCCCCCCCCTTTCCACCGCACGCAGCCCGCTCGGACTCCATGAGTGCGATTTCCTGCTTACTAAGCCAGTTGTTCTCAACCGAATTCTTGGCAATCCCCGCATTCAACGCGATCCCAGCCAGATCCTGCCCCGACAGCCCACCCGCCAGCGCTCCCACCGCTTGTGAAAGCGCCAGAACTGCCTCCCTTTGCTGCGGGCTGAGATTCGCGGGGTTGCCGCCGAACAAGGTGTCCGTCAGAACCTTCGCCGCAAGCTCACCACCACCGGCAGCCAACGCCCCACTCCCCGCCTTGCCACCATTGGCCTCAGCCAACAGCGCGCCCAGCAGCGCGTGCGACAGCATCTGCATGGCCTCGCTAGGCACAGCACTCTGCTTGTTCGGGTCAAACGTCTTGCCGATCAGTTCAGCCGCATACGGCGCCAGCGCATTGGAACCCAGCTGACCCAGTCCCTGTCCTTCAACACCACCGACCAACGCGCTGGTCACTGCGCCGAGCGCGCGACCATAGACGCCATCAGGGGCCCACTTCTGCTGGGTCACCAGCGCATCGGGGTAGGATGCATCGAACGCGACAAGGCGCTTGAACTGCTCATCGGGAAGAAGCGCGTCGAACGCCCGTCTCTCTTCGGGACTCATCGGCTCCCGATACTTGTCCGTGATCTTTTTCGCATCCGCACTGCCAATATCCCAGGCAATCTGCTGGCTGGTGGCCATCACCGTTCCCGCCGCAGCTGCCATCGCCTGCTGGTCAGCCAGCAACTTGTTCGCATCCGGCAATGCATCCAACGCACGATGCGCTCCACTGGCGTCGGTGTTGATGCCCAGCTCGGCCGCCGACGTCTGCTTGCCACCGATGGTGATGTTGCCCTCGGTCAAGGTGGCAAGGGTGGAGCTGCTGTCGCTGCCCTTTTCCATCATCGGCAGGCCCGGACCACCTCGCGGTGCGGCCGTTCCCGGCTTGGGCGCCCAGCCATCCATCTGCCCGCCCGCACCGCCACTGATGCTGCCGGAGCTGGCTGCGTAGTCCATGTGGTTCTGCAGGTCGGTGAACGTCAGCGAGTCCGCAGTCAGTTCACTGTTGCCCGCATTAGTGCTGGCAATCGCCCCGCCCACCAGGTTCACGTGGCCGGCATCGAAGTGGTAGCCGCCATTGCCGGCGAACAGGCCGCTCTGCTGGCCGACACCCTGATAGCTGCCGCTGGCCTTGCCTGCGCTCGCATACCCGTCGGCATTCCACGCGGTACCGAACGACACCTGCACGCGGCCACCCACCTGGCTGTTCCTGGACATGCTCTCGGCGATGTCCTGCAACGACTCGATCGTCAGCGTGCCGCCGGTCTTGACGTCGATGCGATCAGCGGTCGCCGTGGCGCCATGCAGTGTGGTATCGCCCTCGGCCTTCATCGAGATGTTCTTGCGCCGCCATGCCTCGCATGTTCGGCAGGCGATCATTGGAATCTCGCATCGCGTCGACGTTGTTGATCGGATCGATCAACGGCGAATTAACCCGCGCGAAGGCACCGAAGATAACGCGACCATCAACCATTAAAATTCAATCATCATAGGCTGCCAAGAAAGCTCTTGCGACCTTCTCAAGGTCGCCTCCATCCACGGCCCATGCATGCAAATCACGAACCGAGATCAATCCCTCACCAAGTCTCGAGATGAACTCATGTGCCTGGATCGAATCTCTAACTGCAAGGACACCCAGCTCCTCGCAAACACTTTCAAAGCCAATCCAACGCCCCTCCAGATCCCCAAAGATAACCGGGTATCCTAAGTCCATCAAATTATCTTCATAAGCATCAGCGACCGAATCAAATGCCCGCTCAACGCAAGAACTATCAACCACCAAAACTGAATCCAAATCAGGCGATCGAGAGAATTTTACAAAAACACCCGAACCAAAAGTTCTTGATGAACTCTCAATTAGATTTGACATAACTTCATCATCCAACAAAACGGGTCTTTCAAAGAACCTGAAGCACCACCCCTCCCCCCTAAAAACCATTTGCGGAAGATCCATCTCGAGATCAACTAGACGAGAAACGAACCCCACCACCTTTTCTTTTATTTCAAGCAGATAATCATTTTCCATTTTCACTCCCGACGAAACGAATCTTCAGAACAGGCTTCTTCTGGCCAGAGATGGTAAGCGATGCAGATGGGACCCCATCGGAAGAAGACTTCGGATAGAACCTGTAGATATTACCCCCTTTCTGCAAAACGGTCACACTCCCATCCTTGGAAACGGTTCTGGAATATCCATTACTCTCAAGAGTTCGGATCGCATCACCAACGGAAATATTTGTTTGCGTCTGATCCGCACTATATCTGGTCTGACCTTTTGAGAATTTGACATCGGTCAGAAGTGGATTTTCCCACAATGCCATAACCTTAGGCTGAGGAACGCCCCCCCCCACTGCTGCTGGGTCCTTTGTCACCCCACTTCGAGAGCTTGTTGATTTCGGGCCGAAGGCGACCGCAGCTCCAGCCACATCCCATGCAATGGATCCAATTTGATTGGTTAAGGAAATTGTCTCCGGACTTGCGCCCCCGAGCGTAGAAAGCACACTGGGCATTGCAAAGACAGGACCCAACACCGCCATTTCCAGACGATTCCTGTCTGCAAGACGCATGCCCCCCGGCATTCCGCCAGCCAAGGCGCCAACCCAATCGTTCTCTCTCAGAAGCGATACGTCCCGAGCGAAAATCGAACCATAGTCTGGCGATTTTCCACTCTCACGAATAACTGCTAGAGCAACGATCTCATCATACGCGGCGGTTCCGGGCTTCAGATTAAACAGCACAGATCTCTCATCTTCAGACAGATACGAGAGATAGCGATCTTTCATTTCCCGACTTTGACCTTGACTGACATCCGCCCAACGATCCTCAACCTCACGGCGGCAGACATCATCCTTGCCGCACTTCGCCCCTTCAGTATCTTTGGCAGTTCGTTGCTCAAATGAAAGGTAGTTATTCTCAACCGAATTCTTGGCAATCCCCGCATTCAGCGCAATCCCAGCCAGATCCTGCCCTGACAATCCACTCGCCAGTGCACCCACCGCCTGCGACAACGCCAGCACCATCTCCTTCTGCTCCGGGCTCAGCCTGGAAGGATCTCCCCCGGTCAGTGTATTAGTCAGCACCTTCGCGGCCAACTCGCCGCCAGCCGCGGAGACCGCTCCGGTTCCCGCACTGCCACCATTGGCTTCTGCCAGCAGTGCACCCAATACCGCGTGCGACAGCAATTGCAGAGTCGCATTGGGATCGCTGCCGTGGTTCGAGTCAAGCTTGCTGCCGATGAAGTAAGCGGCATAGGGCGCCAGCGCATTGGACGCGACCTGACCGGCGCCCTGGCCGGCTACGCTCCCTACCACAGCCGTCGTCACTGCGCTCAGGGCACGGCTGTACTCACCGCCATCACCCCACTTCTTCGCATCGTTATATGCTTGGCTGTTTGCCGTCAGCACCGCATCGCGCTGTTCCGCGCTGAGCGCGTTGAACGCCTTTTTATCGTCGGTTGACAGGCCATCGTAGTACGCCTGGGTTGCCTTCTTGCTCTGATAGGCTTGAGCGTCCCATGCAATCTGCTGGCTGGTGGCCATCACCGTTCCCGCCGCAGCCGCCATCGCCTGCTGGTCTGCCAGCAGCTTGCTCGCATCCGGCAATGCATCCAGCGCACGATGCGCTCCACTGGCGTCGGTGTTGATGCCCAGCTCGGCCGCCGACGTCTGCTTGCCACCGATGGTGATGTTGCCCTCGGTCAAGGTGGCAAGGGTGGAGCTGCTGTCGCTGCCCTTCTCCATCATCGGCAGGCCCGGACCACCTCGCGGTGCGGCCGTTCCCGGCTTGGGCGCCCAGCCATTCATCTGCCCGCCCGCACCGCCACTGATGCTGCCGGAGCTGGCCGTGTAGTCCATGTGGTTCTGCAGGTCAGTGAACGTCAGCGAGCCCGCAGTCAGTTCACTGTTGCCCGCATGAGTGCTGGCAATCGCCCCGCCCACCAGGTTCACGTGGCCGGCATCGACGTGGTAGCCGCCATTGCCGGCGAACAGGCCGCTCTGCTGGCCGACACCCTGATAGCTGCCGCTGGCCTTGCCTGCGCTGGCATACCCGTCGGCATTCCACGCGGTACCGAACGACACCTGTACGCGGCCGCCCACCTGGCTGTTCCTGGACATGCTCTCGGCAATGTCCTGCAGCGATTCGATGGTCAGCGTGCCGCCGGTCTTGACGTCGATGCGGTCAGCCGTGGCGGTCGCGCCGCGCAACGTGGTGTCACCCTCGGCCTTCAGCGAGATGTTCTGGCCGGTCAGCGTGGTGTTCTGCCAGGTATTGCTGTCCGAGTTCGCCTTGCTGCTGCCCACGCTGGCTTCGGCATACACATACACGCCCGTCTGCGCCCCTACAGAGACGCCAACGCCCACTTCGGCGCCGGCATTGCTGCTCTTGCTGCGGTCTGCCACATGCGCCTTGCCTGCTTCCAGCAGAATGTCGCCGGCCGAATCCAGGCTGAGCGTGTTGCCTGCACTCAGGTTGCCCTGCACCACATGGATGTCGCCCTGGGTGCTAGTGAGGTTGACGTTGCCGCCGCCCTGAATGGTGGAACCACGCGACACCCTGCTGCTGCCATCGGCACTGCTGTTGGCGGTCTTGAAGCCGATGCCTGCTTCAGCACGGAACAGTTCGCCACTGCCGCCTCGGCCGGACAGCGCCGAGATCGCACTGGCTGCCTGGTACGCGTTGGCGCCCGCTGCCATGCCCTGCATCTTCTGCAGGCGATCATCGGACTGACGGGCCGCGTCCACGTTGTTGATCAGGTCGATCAACGGCGACTTCACCCGCGCGAACACGCCGATCTTCAGGTCCTTGTCGCTCTGCGAGTAGTGACCACTTTCGTCCGCGGTCAGCAACTCGATCTCGGCGGCGGTGATGTTCACGTCCTTGGCGGCCACCACGTTGCTGGCCGTCTGCGTGTACTTGCCCCCGGCGGTCAGGTTCACGCTGCCACCCAGGCTGCCGATGCTGCTGGCCACCTGTGACACCTGCGCGCTGTCGTCCTGGTGCTGCTCGCGGTGCCAGCCGGAGAACTTCTCGGTATCCGATATCTGTACCGTGCCGATCGCCTTGCTGTCGGACGTATTGGCGTTGCTGACCGTATCCTGCCCGCTGCGCACCAGCAGATCGCCGGCCGCACGGATGCTGACGTCCTTCTCGGCGGCGATGTTGGCTGCGGTCAGGCTGATGTTGCCTTCGGTGGTGGCCATGCGCACGCCGCCGCCAACGGACAGCTGCGTGCCAGTGATGGTGTCACTGCTGCCGCTGCCCCGGCTCTGCGCGTTGTTGGTACCGAACGGCAGGCCGCTGGTGTTGTTGGCAAAGCCCCAGCCCTTGCCGCGGCTGCTGCTGTCGCTGCGCTCGGTGTTGTGGGCCACGTCGAACACGATGTCCTGGGTGGCCAGCAGCACAGCGTTGCCCTCGGCCGACATCTGCGTGCCCTGGCTGAGGATCGAGCCGCCGTTGGCAATCAACGTGAGATCGCCGCCTGCAGCCAACTGGCTGACGCGGGCATCACTGGTCGAATGGCTCTGCTCGCTGTTGGCACGCTGGCTGCCGGCAGTCACCACGGTCGACGTGGTGGCCGCACGCAGGCCGGAGGCTGCGCCTTCAGCGGTGCGGGTGATCCGCCCCATCGCCGAACCACTGTCGGCCATGCCCTCGGTGGTCGAATCGCGGGCGCTGCGGTAGGCCTTGGTCGGGTCGTAGGTCACGCCCACCGAGAAGCCGCTCGACTTGCTGGCCTGGCTGGATTGGCTGTCCGCGGTGTCCTGCCGCGCCAGCAGCGCAATGTCCTTGCCCACCAGTGTCAGGTTCTCGCCTGCGGCGACGTCCGAGGCCTCGATCGTCAGTGTGTTGCCAGCATTGATCAGCACATTGCCGTCGCGCGAGGCGATCGCCGATCCCACCTGGGTGGTGGACTGCTCGGCGCGGGTGCTGCTGTTCTTCGCGCTGCTGTAGCCGACCGATGCCACGCCGTTGCCGAAGCCTCCGGTAACGCCGGATTTCTTTTTGCTCTCGCTGGACTCACTGCTGTGATGATCTTCGGCAGCAGTGATCAGCACATTGTTACCGGCCCCCAGAATCACGTTGCCGGTGGCATCGACCACCGCACCTACCGCAGTCAGATCGCGTCCAGCCGTGATGTTGATACGCTCGCCCTGGATCGCCGTGCCGATGGCATAGCTGTCGCTCGCGTCGACGCTGCGCGTGGTGGTGGTACTGGAGAGCGTCTTCTTTTTCTTGTCGTAGCTGTCCAGGCTGTAGTCGTGCGTCTCGTTGGCCGAGAGCAGGTTGACGTCGCGGCCCGCAGCCACGCTTACCGCGCCGTCATTGCTGTCGACCAACGCGGCTGTCAAGTTCACATCCCGGCCCGCGTTCAGCAGCAGATTGTCCCCGGACTGCAATGTACTGCCCCGCACGGTCTCATCACTCTGGCTGATCTGCAGCGAGCTGCGCTTGCCCGCGTTCGCAAAATCCCGGCTCTCGCTGTCCACCAGCGCCTGGCTGTTGATGTCCCCACCGGCCTGCAAGGCCAGACCGCCCGCCGCCCTGATCTGCGCGGCGGCCAGGTTGATGTCCTTGCCCGCCGCCAGCACCACATCGCCAGCGCCCTGCACTGACGTGGCAGCGTGTGTCGTCCTGCTGCTGCGCTGATGGTTGCGTTCATCGAAGGTGGCGTCGCGGCGTTCCTCCAGCGCAATCGCGCCAACATCCAGAGTGCCGCCTGCGGCCAGCTGGGTCAGACCGTCGGCGCCGGCGTTGCGGATCTGTGCGGCCTGCAGGCTGATGTCACCACCGGCCACCACCGACAGCATGCCGTCGCCACTGGGATTGGTTACATACAGACCGGCGACCCGATCGATGCGGTTGGTCTCGTACTGGTAGGTGCCACCGCCCTGCTGTGTCTCCACCGTGGAGGCCACCGTGACATTGCCCGCAGCCTTGACCGACAGCGCATCGCTAGCCGTCACGGCGGCACCGACAACGCGGATGTCCTTGTCCGACGACAGCCCGACGTACTGGCCGGAAATGCTGCCGCCCAGATGCTCGATGTTGCCGGCATCGATGGTCACCAGCTTGCGCCCGGCGATGTTGCCGGTGTTGACCAGGCCATTGCCCAGTTTGATATCGACATTGGCGCCGGCCAGCAGTGCACCGTTGCCGTCGAGGTCGCCCGGGCGCAGGCGCAGGTAGACCTGCGGCACCAGCGCGGTGGTGGTGCTGCCATCGGCCAGGGTGACGGTCTGCTCGACCAGCCAGACGATGTCACTGGTCAGCTGTGCCATCTGCGCTTCGGTCAGCGCCACGCCGGGGCGAAGGCCCCATTCGCTGGCGACCGTGGCACCGGCCTCCAGCAGCGCGCGGTACTGCGCCTCGTCACTGGCGTAGCCGTCGAGGAAGCGGCGACCGGTCAGCTGGCCGATCTGCTCGCGCACCAGCTTCTGCTCGTAGTACCCATCACCCAGCCGCTTCTGCACGGTATCAGGCGAGTAGCCCATCTGGCCCAGCAGGTGGTCCGAGCTCAGCCAGGTCTTGTGGTCGGTGAAGCGCGGATCGGTCTCGACCAGATAGTGGCCGCCGTTGGGATTGACGTTGAACAGGCTGGCGCTCGGCGCGCGCGTGTCCGGTGCACCCATCGCGATGCGATCCGGCGATCCTCCACTGGCTGCGACCACGCGCGGCCCGGACGTACCGGTGTTGCCGCTCACGCCGCCGACGCTGCTCCCTTGCTGGGTACTGGCACCATCGGCCGCCTGTGCCAGCGCGCGTTCGGCACCGGTGCCGGCGGACTGGCCCGGCCCCTGCGCACCGCCATGACCCGGCCCATCCGGCAGCGCCGTGGGCCCCTGCACGTTGAGGTTGGCCATGGCCGAACCGTTCTGCACGTTCGGCGCGTTCCGTCCCTGGTTGAGGTTGCTCAGGTCACCGACGTCGATGCTCAACGTGCCGTTGGCGGTAATCTGGCCCCCCAGCTGGCCGATCTTTTCGGAGATGGGCTCGGCGGTCCATTGCGTTCGGGTGCCGTCGTAGGCGATGGAGGTGTTGTTGAAGGTATGCGTGCGGAACAATTCGAGACCGACGTTACTGACACGGCTGTCGGCGCCGTGACCGACGATCTGCAGATTGCCGCCCGCAGCAATCTGCGCGTAGCGGTTGTTCAGCTCGTCCACCGACAGGCGCATGTTGCCGCCGGAACGGATCACCGCATCGGCACCGGCACCGGGCTGCAGCTGGTCCTCATGGGCCACGTGGTGGGCAACGCGCTTTTCTTCATTGAGGCCGTGTTCCTGCGTGTGCTGGCGGCGACCGACGATGGTCGCATCGGGATTGCTCAACGACGCCGGGGTGATGAACTGGATGCAGGTAGTGCTGCAGGTGCCGTAGGCGCTGGAGAACGTCAGGCGATCGTTCTGGTAGGTGAACTTCTCCTTCGACTTGAGCACGTCGAACGGATCGCCGCCCGGCACCTGGTCCGGATTGGCGGCAGTGCCCTTGCTCACGTAGTAGATCGTGACGGTGCCGTTGACCGGATCCATGCGCCAGCGCTCACCGCGCACGTCATAGCCCAATCCACCAGAGCCGAAGAAGAAGCGCGAGGTGCTCGCGGTCAAGCGAACCACCGCCTTGCCCAGGCGGGTGCCGTCCGGCGCAATGTAGGGCTCGTCCTGCAGCACGTCTTCCGGCGCGATGTAGTAGAACTCCCAGGCCTTGTAATTGCTGGTATCGCTGACCGTGCCTGCGGTGTTCTTCGAGTTCTTCTGCCACGCCGCCACCATCATGTTGACGGTAGTGTCGATGGTCTTGACCTGGGTCGGGGCGATCGCCACGTTCTCGCGGATGTTGTTGACCACCTGCGCATCAATGGACAGGTTGCCGGTCACATCGATGACCGAGCTGATGTTGTCGATCCGCCCGGCAATGCCGCTGGCGATGCGATCGGCACTCAGCGTGCCGCCGATGGCCGCATCACCGCCGCTGTAGATCAGGCCCTTGCCGGTGTTCTGCAGCTCGCGCACGCCCAGGTCCAGCCGCTCGCGTGCGGCCACGGTGCCGACGCGGGTGGCACCACCGGCCTCTTCGGCGCGGTTCTTCAGCACGCCGGTGGAGATCGCCACGCGATCACCGTAGATGCGCCCGGTGCCAAGATTGTCGATTTCGCTGGCCTCCAGGTGGGTCAGCGCGCCATCGATCAGGCCCCGGTTGGTCAGCTGGCCACGGGCATTGAGGTGGGTCGTGCCCTGGCTGGAGATCTCGCCTGACGCGGCATTGGTGATGTTCTGGGCGTTGAGGTCGAGGTTGCCACCGCGCACCACACCCTGGTTGTCGAGGTCGCCGGACAGGTTCAGCGACAGCGTACCGTTGGCGATCCATTCGCCACGATGGCGCATGCCCTGCTGCAGGGTGAGGCCGAGGTCCCGCTGCGCATGCACCTGGCCGTCTTCGCTGAGCGCACGTGCGACCAGGGTCTGGCTGCCATCGGCGCGCAGCAGGCCGCCGCTGTTGGCGACGTTGTCCGCCTGGCTGTCCAGGTTGCCGCCGGTGCTGATCACGCCGCCGGTGTTCTGCAGCTGGCCGTTGATCTGCAGCCGCGCACCGCCATCGGTGACGATCTGGCCCTGGCTGTTGTCCAGCCACTGTGCACCGAACTGCAGCTGGCCCGCCTGCAGGCCACGCGTGCCGTCGCCGCCACGGGTGTTGCGGTTGTCCACGCTGGCGGCCGTGAGGGTCAGCAGCTGGCCGGCCGCGATCGCGCCGGCGGCGTTGTCCAGGTGCCCGTCCAGGGTCAGGTCGAGGTTGCGCCCGGCCTGCACGCGACCACTGGCATTGGCCAGGCTCGCCGCCTGCAGCGACAGATTCGCGGCGCTGGCAAGTGTTCCACCGGCACTGTTGTCGACGCGGGCCAGCAGCAAGCGCGCATCGCCTTGTGCATTGACTGCGCCGCCACGGTTGTCCAGCACGCCACCATCCAGCTGCAGCTTCCCTGCCGCCAGCAATCCACCGCTGCCGGCGGTGGCGCGGTTGTCGATGTCCTGCCCGGCCGTGTTGATGGCCAGGTCGGCCGCCGACTGCACGCGGCCGCCCTGGTTGTCCATCGCGCCACTGCGAACGCTCAGCGCGCCCTTCTGCGTGCCCAGCGTGCCGGCGCGGTTGTCCAGCCGCTGGCCGCGGGTATCGATGTCCAGCTGGCCGCTCAGCAGCGTGCCGCGCTGGTTGAGCAGACCGTTGCCCTGCAACTGCAGCCGTTCGCCGGCCTGCATCGCGCCGTCGCTGTTGTCTACGCCTGCCGCCGTGGTCGCGCTCAGGTCCTTGCCAGCGACCAGGGTGCCGTGGCGGTTGTCGAGACTGCCGGCGCCCAGGGTCAACGTGCCGGTGCTGGACAGCAGGCCCTGATCGCCATTGTCGAGGCGACCGTCAACGCCCAGCACCAGCGCGCTGCCGCCCGCATGCACTGTGCCGCCCTGGTTACCAAGGCTGGCCGCGGTGACCGTGCCGGCACCGCCGAGCAGGATGCGGCCCTTCTGGTTGTCCAGCGCCTGGCCGATCGCCAGCGTGGAGTGACCCGCGCCTGCACCCTGCAGCGTGCCCTGTGCATTGATCAGCTGCTGCGCGGTGACAGCCAGCGCGCCATTGCTGGCCAGCGATCCACCGCGATTGTCCAGCACACCCTGTACGCGCAGGCGCAGCGCGTCTTCACCGGTTGCGGTGAGCGTGCCACCGGCGGTGGTCAGGGTATCGGCGGTGATGTCGACGCGGCGCGCCGAGGTGGTTGCCGCGGTCAGATCGAGGTTGGCGCCGTCCAGCGCGAAGCTGCCATTGCTGAGCACGCTGCCGCCGTTGCCCAGCAGGGTCTTCGCCGAGACCTGCAGCTGGCCGCTCCCCGCGTGCTGGATCCTGCCTGCACGGTTGTCCAGCGCCTGTGCCAGCAGGGCCAGGTCGCCATTGCTGGCCAGCGTGCCACCGGCATTGCCCAGCGTCGTGGCCTTGATGCGACTGGCGCCTTCGCCGCTGGCGATGATGCGGCCACCGGCGTTGTCGAGCGTAGTGGCCTCAAGGTCGAGGCGATCGGCGCCCAGCGTCGCGTCACGATGATCCACGTCGCCAGCACGCAGGGTCAGCGTGGCCGAGGAGACCAGCGTGCCCTTGCTGCCGTCCAGGCGGCCGGTAGTGATGTCCAGGCCCTGGTTGCCGGCCTGGCGGATGCTGCCGCCACTGTTGTCCAGCCGTGCGGAAGTGACCGTCAGGCGGTTGGCGTTGCTGGCGATCGTGCCTTCGTGGTTGTCCAGCGCAGCGACGATCTGCAGCGTGCTGTCAGCCGTTCCGGCACCGCTGAGCGTGCCCTTGCGGTTGATCAGTTCACCGGCCTGTACATCCAGCGCGCCGTTGCCGGCGATCGTACCGCCACTGTTGTCCACGCGCTGCGCCACGTGCAGCCGCAGCATGTCGCTGCCGGTCGCGCTGAGGTTGCCGCCAGTGTTGTCCAAGCGCTGCGCATCGATGGCAATGCGCTCTGCCTGGGTAGTGCTGCCGGCCCCCAGCAGCAGGTCGCCGCCCTCAAGTTCCAGCGCCGACTGGCTGAGGATGCGGCCGCCCGCACCCTGCAGGCTGTCGGCGCGGATCTGCAACGTACCGCCGCCGGCGTGTTCGATTGCACCGCCGCGGTTGTCCAGGCTTGCCGCCTGCAGCCGCAGATCACCGGTACCGGCCAGGCGGCCGCCGTTGCTGTTGTCCAAGCGCTCTCGGGCCTGCACCTGCAGCGCGCCGCTGCCTGCCGCCAGCACCTTGCCGCCCTGGTTGACCAGGCTGCCAACCTGCAACTGCACCTGGCCATTGCCGGAGATGCCGCCGCCGCTGTTATCCAGCGTGTCGCGCACCGTCAGCGCCACGCCCTGCGTACCGGCCGACTGCAGCGTGCCCTTCTGGTTGTCGATGCGACCGGCGTCGATGCGCAGGCCGCCGTTGCCGACGATCTTGCCGCCCTGGTTGTCGAGCGCATCGCGCACGTCCAGCGCCAGCGCCGAGACACCCTGCGAAACGATCTGGCCCTGGCGGTTGCGCAGTGCCCCGGCGTGGATCTGCACACTCTGCGCCGATGTCGTACCGCCACTCACGTCCAGCTCGCCGCCGGACAGCACCAGCGCGCCGTTGCTGAGCAGGCGCCCTTCGCTGCCACGCAACGTATCGGCCTGCACGCTCAGGGTGCCGGTGCCAGCCTGCTGAACCAGGCCGTTGCTGTTGTCCAGCGTGGTCGCGACCAGTGCCAGATCGCCGTTGCCGGCCAACGTGCCGCGGGCACTGTTGTCCAGCGTCGTGGCCTTCACCGAACTGGCCCCGCTACCCAGCGACAGCAGGCTGCCGCCCCGGTTGTCCAGCGTCGCGGCCAGGATCTCGAACCCGGCCGCACTGAGCGAACCGTTGCGCAGATCGGCGTTGCCGGCCGACCATTGCAGGCGGCCCAGGGTACTGAGTCGCCCACCGCTGCCGGCCCAGTCGCCCGTAACCAACGCGAGACCATCGCCACCGGCATGTTCGATACGGCCACCGGCATTGCCGACCTGGCCTGCTTGCAGCGCCAACTGCGCGGCGTTGGTGGCCAGCAGACCACCGTCGTTGTTGAACAGGCCCTGCACCGTCCACGACGATGCCGCTTTGCCGGCGTGGCGCAGTTCACCCCCGCGGTTGTCGAGCGACTGCGCATCCAGCCACAGGTCGCCGGCCACGCTCAGCGCACCCTTCTGGTTCGACAACAGACCCACCTGCAACGCGGCATCGCCATGCACCTGCAGCATGCCGCCGTCATTGCGCAGCTCCCCCCCGGCCTGCAGCGCGCTCACGCCCAGGCGACCGCCGCTGTTGTCGAGACCGTTGCGTGCGGCCAGTGACACCGTGCCGCCGTTGCTGATGCTGCCGCCGTCGTTGTCCAGCGTACCGGCGATGGCTATCAGGCCCTCGGCCAGGGGCAGCTCCGGCGACGTCGGCGTGCCCGCCGAGCCGCCATTGCCGCCTCCGGTTCCCGGCGTTCCCGGCGTGCCGGTTCCGGGTGTTCCACCGCCATTGCCGGGCGACGTGCCGCTGCCAACGCTGCTCCCGTTACCACCTGACGCTACGGCATCCAGTGCACCCAACAGGCCATTGCTACGGTTGCTGGCTGCGTCGGCCTTGAGCGCCAGCGCTTGCGCGCCGGTCTGTTCAATGGCGCCGCCATGGTTGCGCAACCCGTGCGCCTCCACCTGCAGGCGCTGTGCATTGAGCGTGCCGCCGCTGTTGTCCAGCGTGCCACCGGCGGTGATCGCAACTTCGCGCGTGGCCGCGATGGTGCCGCCATTGGCAAGATCGCCACTGGCCTGCACGCGCACGTTCTGCCGCGACTGCAGGGCGCCGGTGTTTTCCAGCCGGCCATCCACCGTCACCACCAGCTCGCCGGCCTGTGCGCCAATGCTGCCGGCATTGCGCACGCCCACGCCGTGCTCGTTGCCGACCAGCCAGATCTTGTTGGCGAACATGCCGCCCAGCGCGCCAACGTCCAGCGCGAAGGCCGGTGCCTCGCCGCTGGCCGCGGTCGCGCTGGCCTGGCTGTGGTCGGCACTGACCACGTTGTTGCCCAGCGTCGCCTGCAGCTGGTTGGCCCAGATGCCGGCGTTGACCTGCAACGAACGGGTGATCAGGTCGGTGTAGTCAGCGCGGCTGGTGTCCAGGCCCGCTCCATCGATCTGGATCGCACCACCGGTGACGCGGTAGCCCTCCAGTGCCCCAGCACCCGTGAACATCGGCGTGCCGGTGGTCAGGGTCACGCGGCTGGCGTTGAGGAAGCCGCCGCCGTTGACCTGGATCCCGGCCGGGTTGGCAATGATCACTTCGGCGCGCTGCCCGGCCACTTCCACATAGCCGTTGAGCCGGCTGGCCGGACCATTCACTTCATTGAGGATCACCCGTGCACTGCCGGTGGCGAGCCACGGGTTGCCCTGTACCCAGCCGCCCAGCTGCGTCTGCACCTGGCCGCGGGCGTTGTTCAGGATGACGCCATCGCGGCCCACGTCGAACTGCGAATAGCGGTTGCGCGACACACCCGCCGCCGACGGCGTGGTGATGTTCACCATCGGCACGCCATTGGGGGCCGTCACCATCGTCGGCCGTTCACGGCCCGGCGCATTGGGGTCGGAAATGATGCGCGCATCGGACTGCGCCAGCGCAGGGGGTACCAAGCTGACCCAGCCCAGTGAGCACATCAGTGCGAAGCCCAGGGGCGACAGCGCGGCGCTCTGCCGGCCCGGCACATGGCCGACCAGGCCACCGCCGCCCTTCACCAGCTCCGAAGCCACCTGCCAGACGCGCAGCGCGCGGTTGAAAACCAGACGATAGATAGTGTTCATGTCACGTGTCCTTGTGGCGGATCAGTAGCGCCAGGCCAGGCTGAAGCCGAATGTGGTGTAGTCGGTGGGGAAATGGGCGGGTTTGTGCAGTGCCGAACCGACGAAGCCATCCCAGGAAAGCTGCTGCCAGCCGCCGCGCAGGCCCAGTGCCATGCCGGCCAGGTCATGGCCGGATTGCCACTGCGCGGATGGGCCGCCGATGCGGCCGTAGTCGGCAGCCACGTAGAACTCCTGGCCGCCCCCGATACCGAGCGAGAGATCGTTGCGCAACGACCAGCCACGCTCGCCGCTGAGCGAGCTTTCACCGTCGAAACCGCGCACGCTATAGCGGCCGCCGATGGCGAAGCGGTCCTGTGGCGAGAGCGGCGTGCGGTTCCATTGCGCCCGCCATGCGGCGGTGTAGCGAAGGCGCTGCCTGCCCAGCTGGAACGGCACGCTGAACTGCGCGTCGGCGGTGATCAGCTTCATCCGCGAGGTGCCTTCCAGCGGCAACGTCGGGTCCCACAACTGCGCCATCTCTTCCGGCGAACGCAGTGCGTGGAAGGCGCCCGTGCCACGCCGGTAGGCCACGCTGGCATCGAGCGTGGCAGTGCCGATGAACTGCTTGTGGGTCAGGCCCAGTTCCCAGCCCGCGGTGCGGCGACGCTGTACTTCGATCTCGGTATCGTCGATGTAGTTCTTCGACTCTCGCAGCCAGCCGCGCGCGTAGGCGCTGAACTTGACCTTGGCATTGCGCAGCAACAGCCGGTCTACCCGCGCTTCGGCGTTTTGGCTGCGGCCGCTGTAGTCATAGCTTTCAAAGGCACCAACCACGTTCTGGCTGTAGTCGTAAGCGCTGGCGGTGGCACCGAACAGCCAATACCCGCAGGGCACGTCGTAGTGCGCGGTCCAGCTGTTGGTGTCCTTGCCTCGGCCATTGAACACGCCACGGCCGGCGCTGATGTAGAACAGCTCGTTCAGGCCCAGCGGATTGTCCAATGACAGCGTGGCATTGGCCTGCAGCTTGCCGGTGCCACGGCTGCCGGCATCGTCCAGGGTGACGCTGGCGCGTACCGGTGAACGCTGCGTCCAGTCGATCTGCAGGTCGCTCTGGCCCGGCGCCGCGCCCTCGCCGTCGGCCGGCGCGATCTTGATGTCGGCGCTCACGGTGGGCACGCGCTGCAGGTTCTCCAGCCCCTGCTCGATGTCGCGCAGGTTGAGCAGGCCGCCGCTGCGGATCGGCAGTGCATTGGCAAGGGCCGGATGCCGTCCCTGCGGGTCGGAGAACACGGCCTCGCGGAACCGGCCTGGCACCACCGACAACGTCAGCGTGCCCTGGTTGAGGTCCTGCGGTGCCGACAGCACGCGCGTGGTGACATAGCCACGCGCGATGATCGCGTTCTGCACACGCTTCATCACCACGTTGATGCCTTCGGTTCCCAGGCAACGGCCAGTGGCCGGATCGTCCGCCGGGTCGGCGGCCGCCAGTGCCCAGCCGAAGCGCTGGCTGCCTTCGCCTTCCAGCACGATGCGATCGATGCGTACGCACGGGCGCTCCTGCGCCGGCAGGCGGTCGCCCTCCTTCTGCGCGTCCCGCTCCAGGCGGACGTCGGGGCGTTGTTCCTGCTGCTCGCGCAGCACGCGTTCGCGTTCCTGTTGCCTCAGCAGTTCCTGCGCGGCTGGATCACCGGCCTGCTGGGCGGCAACACCGAAGGTCATGCCAAGCAACACCACCCACCCACCACCACGGCACGCCTGTCGTGCCTGCTTCTTCCCTGACCGCACAGTGTTTTCCTGATATTGATGCAGGCCGTCAGGCGCTCTGTCCGGAAAAGGACAAGGCATCGACGTGCCGGCTTGATTCGGGTCTGCCGACGCACAGGCGACAGCACGCCGCTACGCGAAGCGCAGAAAGGCGCAAAGGGTATCGGCCGCCTCAGGAACTTCTATAGGAAAGATTGCAAATTCAGTCGACTGCGGGGCAACACACCGCAAACGCCCAGGACGCTGCGCGTTCGGGCCATGGCGCGAACCCTGGTCCTACAGCACGCCAGCTTCCGCCTGCTGACGCTACAGTCGCCGCATGACCATCGTCCTACAGATTGAAGGCGCCGCCATCAATGACATCCCCAGCCTGTACGCGGAGATCAATCGCGTGTTCATGGCCGGCGGGAACTGGCAGCTCGGGCCAAGCCTGGACGCCCTGGATGACCTGCTGCATGGCGGCTATGGGGTGTTGGCCGGCCACGACCGGGCCACGGTGATCTGGGGTGATATCGAGCACAGCCGCGCCGCACTGGGACGAACTACCACATGTCAGTGGCTGCAGTCCAAGCTGGAAGCCCCGGGCACGTTCAATACGCGGACCATTGCGCTCCAGCTGGACGCCCTGCAACGAGGCCAGGGCCAGACCTACTTCGAGATCGTAATGGAGATCTTCGCAAGCCACCGGCAGATCACCCTGGTTCCGGCCTGACTGTGTGCCCCGCACGGGCAATGCCCACCAACCGCAGCGGCGCCCACCGGCCCCAGCAGTTACCATGGACGGCCCTGTACCCGCTCCGCTGCCGCTGCCGCCCGGCGCGGCCGGACGCCCTGATCCACGAATCCCATGTCCAAAGACAAGTCCGCCGAACATACCCCGCTGATGAAGCAGTTCTTCGCAGCCAAGTCCGAGTACCCGGACCTGCTGCTGTTCTTCCGCATGGGCGACTTCTACGAGCTGTTCTACGACGATGCGCGCAAGGCCGCGCGCCTGCTCGACATCACCCTGACCCAGCGTGGCAGCTCCGGCGGCGCGCCGATTCCGATGGCCGGCGTGCCGGTGCATGCCTACGAGGGCTACCTGGCAAGGCTGGTGGCGCTGGGCGAGTCAGTGGCGATCTGCGAGCAGATCGGTGACCCGGCGCTGGCCAAGGGCCTGGTCGAACGCAAGGTGGTGCGCATCGTCACCCCCGGCACCGTCACCGACGAAGCGCTGCTGGACGAGCGCCGTGACACCCTGCTGATGGCGCTGTCGCGCACGAAGCAGGGCTACGGCCTGGCCTGGGCCGACCTGGCCGGTGGCCGCTTCCTGGTCAACGAAGTGGAAACCGACGACGCCCTGGAAGCCGAACTGGCCCGACTGGAGCCGGCCGAGCTGCTGGTGCCCGACGAAGAGAACTGGCCGGAATTCCTGCGCCAGCGCACCGGCGTGCGCCGTCGCGCCCCCTGGTTGTTCGACGCCGACAGCGGCCGCCGCCAGCTGCTGGCCTTCTTCAAGCTGCACGATCTGAGCGGCTTCGGTATCGATGACAAGCCCCGTGCCACCGCCGCCGCCGGCGCCCTGCTCGGCTATGTCGAGGAAACCCAGAAGCAGCGCCTGCCGCACCTGACCTCGATCGCGATGGAAACCGCTGGCGAGGCGATCGCGATGAACGCCGCCACCCGTCGCCACCTGGAACTGGACACGCGCGTCGACGGCGATACCCGTAATACCCTGCTGGGCGTGCTCGACAGCACGGTGACGCCGATGGGCGGCCGCCTGCTGCGGCGCTGGCTGCACCGCCCGCTGCGCCTGCGCGAGGTCCTGGTACAGCGTCACCATGCGGTGGAAACCCTGATCGACCGCGGCAGCGACGCCGATATCCGCGAACAGTTCCGCCGCCTGGGCGACCTGGAACGCATCCTCACCCGCGTCGCGCTGCGTTCGGCGCGCCCGCGCGATTTCTCCACCCTGCGCGATGGCCTGGGCTTGCTGCCCGCCGTGCGCGAGGTGCTGGCGCCGCTGGATTCGCCGCGCCTGCAGGCCCTGCACGCCGCGCTGGGCGAGCATGACGCGTGCGCGCAGCTGCTGGCCAGCGCCATTGCCGAAATGCCGCCACTGAAGCTGAGCGACGGCGGCGTGCTGGCCGACGGCTTCGATGAAGAGCTGGACGAGCTGCGCCGCCTGTCCACCCATGCCGACCAGTTCCTGGTGGACCTGGAACAGCGTGAACGCGAAAGCAGCGGCATTCCCACCCTGAAGGTGGGCTACAACCGCGTGCACGGCTACTACATCGAGATCAGCAAGGGCCAGTCCGACCGTGCGCCGGTGCACTACACCCGCCGCCAGACGCTGACCAATGCCGAGCGCTACATCACCGAAGAACTGAAGGCGTTCGAAGACAAGGTGCTGTCCGCGCGCGACCGTTCGTTGTCGCGAGAGAAATACCTGTACGAGCAGCTGCTGGACACCCTCGGCGAACAGCTGGAACCGTTGAAGCAGTGCGCCGCTGCGCTGAGCGAACTGGACGTGCTGGCCGCCTTCGCCGAGCGCGCGCAGGCACTGGACTGGTCGCGCCCGGAGCTGCAGGCCGAGCCGTGCCTGAAGATCGAGCGTGGCCGCCATCCGGTGGTCGAAGCGGTGCGTGAGCAGCCGTTCGAACCGAACGACCTGGACCTGCATCCCGACCGTCGCATGCTGGTCATCACCGGCCCGAACATGGGCGGTAAATCGACCTACATGCGGCAGAACGCGCTGATCGTGCTGCTGGCCCATATCGGCAGTTTCGTGCCGGCCAGCCGCGCTGTGATCGGCCCGATCGACCGCATCCTGACCCGCATCGGCGCCGGTGACGACCTCGCCCGCGGGCAGTCGACCTTCATGGTCGAGATGGCCGAGACCAGCTACATCCTGCATCACGCCACCGCCCATTCGCTGGTGCTGATGGACGAGATCGGCCGCGGCACCTCCACCTACGACGGCCTGGCGCTGGCGGACGCGGTGGCCCGCCACCTGGCCCACCAGAATCGCTGCTACACGCTGTTCGCCACCCATTACTTCGAACTGACCGCGCTGGCCGACGAACAGCATGAGGGCGGCCGCAGTGGCATCGCCAACGTGCACCTGGACGCCGTCGAGCACGGTGAGGGGCTGGTGTTCATGCACGCGGTGAAGGATGGCCCGGCCAACCGCAGCTTCGGCCTGCAGGTGGCGGCACTGGCCGGCCTGCCGCGGGCTACTGTGGCGCAGGCGCGTCGCCGCCTGGCCGAGCTGGAACAGCGCGGCGGTGAAAGCCACGCGGCCGAACTGGCACCGCAGGCACTGGATGCACCGCAGCAGTTCGGCCTGTTCAGCGCGCCGTCCAGCAAGGCGCAGGAAGCGCTGGCGGCGATCGACCCGGACGAGTTGACGCCGAAGCAGGCGCTTGAGGCGCTGTACCGGTTGAAGACGCTGCTGTAACCGCGCCCGCTGGCAGGCCTGGGCCGAGCGCGGGCTCGGCTCTACAACTCACGCCCTGCCTGTAGAGCCGAGCCCATGCTCGGCTCCACAACGACCCCGTGGCGCTCTGTCTGTAGAGCCGGGCCCATGCTCGGCTGCCTTCGCATTCCCGTAGTGCACGCAGCGTTATGCTCGGGCCGTCCTTCCTTCACAGAACAGAGACTGCCATGAACACCGAATCGCTCGCTGCATCCCTCTTCCAGCAGCTGCAGCAGGGCCAGGGCCTGCAGCAGGTGTCCCAGCAACTCGGCCTGGACAGCAGCCAGACCGCCCAGGCCGTCGGCAGCGCCCTGCCCCTGCTGCTCGGCGCGATGGGGCAGAACGCCAGTGAGCCGCAGGGCGCGCAGTCGCTGCTCAACGCGTTGCAGCGCGACCACAGCGGTGGCGGCGGTTTCGACCTGGGCGGGATCCTGGGCGCGGTGATGGGCGGGGGCGGCAGCGGCGCCACCGATGGCGCCGGCATCCTCGGCCACGTGTTCGGTGGCCAGCAACCGCAGGCGGCACAACTGCTCGGGCAGAAGACCGGTCTCGACAGCGGCACTTCGGGCAAGCTGCTGGCAATCCTCGCCCCCATCGTCATGTCCTTCCTGGCCCAGCGCTTCGCCCAGGGTGGCAACGCAGGCCAGCTGAGCCAGGCATTGGGCCAGGAAACGCAGCAGTCCGGCGGCATCGGCAACCTGCTCGGCGGCGTCCTGGACCAGGACGGCGACGGCCAGTTCGGAGCCAGTGACTTGATGAAGCTGGGCGCGGGTCTGCTGAAGCGTTGATCGGACACGACCGTCCTAGTCGGACGGCTCCATAGTTCGCCACTATCGCATCGGTTGAATCAATCGAATTTACCCATTGGTAGGCGCCACCTATCGTGGTCAGGCCTCCCCCCGATTCCACCTTTCGCCAGTCCACAGGTAGAGACCCATGAAAAGCGAAGCGAAGTGCCCGTTCAACCATGCCGTCGTCGGCGACGCGACGACCAACCGCGACTGGTGGCCGAACCAGTTGCGCGTGGACCTGCTCAACCAGCATTCGGCGCGCTCCAATCCGCTCGATGCCGGCTTCGATTACGCCAAGGCCTTCAAGGGGCTGGACTACACCGCGCTGAAGGCGGACCTGAAGGCGCTGATGACCGATTCGCAGGACTGGTGGCCGGCCGACTTCGGGCACTACGGTGGCCTGTTCATCCGCATGGCCTGGCACAGTGCCGGCACCTATCGCATCGGCGACGGCCGCGGCGGCGGCGGTCGTGGCCAGCAGCGCTTCGCACCGCTCAACAGCTGGCCGGACAATGTCAGCCTGGACAAGGCCCGGCGCCTGCTGTGGCCGATCAAGCAGAAGTACGGCCAGGCCATTTCCTGGGCCGACCTGCTCATCCTCACCGGTAACGTCGCTCTGGAATCGATGGGGTTCAAGACCCTGGGCTTTGCCGGCGGCCGCCCCGATACCTGGGAGCCGGACCAGGATGTGTACTGGGGCCGCGAGACCACCTGGCTGGGCGGTGACGTGCGCTACAAGCATGGCTCGGAAGGCGTTGAAGAGAACCATGGCGTGCTCGTATCCGATGACGATGCCGACGGCGACGTGCACTCGCGCACGCTGGAAAACCCGCTGGCCGCAGTGCAGATGGGCCTGATCTACGTCAATCCGGAGGGGCCGGATGGCAACCCGGATCCGGTGCTGGCCGCGCATGACATCCGCGATACGTTCGGCCGCATGGCCATGGACGACGAGGAAACCGTCGCGCTTATCGCCGGCGGCCACAGCTTCGGCAAAACCCACGGTGCCGGCCCGGCCGACAACGTCGGCAAGGAACCGGAAGCCGCCGGGCTGGAAAACCAGGGCCTGGGCTGGGCCAGCAGCTTCCGCAGCGGCAAGGGCGGCGACGCCATCACCAGCGGCCTGGAAGTGACCTGGACGCGCACCCCGGCGCAGTGGAGCCACGATTTCTTCGAAATCCTGTTCGGCAACGAATGGGAGCTGAGCAAGAGCCCGGCCGGTGCCCACCAGTGGGTGGCCAAGAACGCCGAAGCGGTGATTCCCGACGCGCACGACCCGTCGAAGAAGCACCGCCCCACCATGCTCACCACCGACCTGTCGCTGCGCATGGATCCGGCCTACGAAAAGATCTCGCGCCGGTTCCTCGCCGAGCCCCAGGCCTTCGCCGATGCCTTCGCCCGCGCCTGGTTCAAGCTGACCCACCGCGACATGGGCCCGCGCGCACGTTACCTCGGCCCGGAAATTCCGGCCGAACAGTTCATCTGGCAGGACCCGCTGCCGGAAGCACAGCACCCGCTGATCGACGCCAGGGACATCGCCGCGCTGAAGCAGCAGATCGCCGCAGCGGGCCTGAGCGTCGCCGAGCTGGTGTCCACCGCATGGGCGTCGGCTTCGACCTTCCGTGGTTCGGACAAGCGCGGCGGCGCCAACGGTGCGCGCATCCGCCTGGCGCCGCAGAAGGACTGGGAGGTGAACCAGCCGCAGCAGCTGGCCAAGGTGCTGGCCGCGCTGGAAAAGGTGCAGGCCAGCTTCAATGCCGGCGGCAAGCACGTGTCACTGGCCGACCTGATCGTGCTGGCCGGTGGCGTAGGTGTCGAGCAGGCGGCCAAGGCCGGTGGCCATGAGGTCAGCGTGCCGTTCACCCCGGGCCGCACCGATGCCAGCCAGGAACAGACCGACGTCGAATCGTTCGCGGTGCTCGAGCCGGTCGCCGATGGCTTCCGCAATTACCTGAAGGGCGCCTACAGCGTGCCCGGGGAGGCGCTGCTGATCGACAAGGCGCAGCTGCTTACGCTGACCGCGCCGGAGATGACCGTGCTGGTCGGCGGCCTGCGCGTGCTCGGTGCCAATGCCGATGGTGGCAAGCACGGCGTGTTCACCACGCGCCCAGGCACGCTCAGCAACGACTTCTTCGTCAACCTGCTGGACATGGGTACGCAGTGGAAGGCCACCGGCCGCGAAAGCTACGAAGGCCGTGGCCGCACCGACGGCGCTGTGCGCTGGACCGGTACCCGCGCCGACCTGGTGTTTGGCTCAAACGCGGTGCTGCGCGCATTGGCCGAGGTCTATGCCAGCGCCGATGGCGAGAAGAAGTTCGTGCAGGATTTCATCGCCGCCTGGACGCGGGTGATGGAACTGGACCGCTACGACCTGCACGGTTGAGGCGATCGGGGTAGTCGCCGGGCATGGCCCGGCGCTACCGGCGCGCTCCACCGGGTGCGAAGCGTCGGTTCGCATGCTCTCCGCAGCAGTACGCCATTTCGGCTGGCGTCCCGCAGCGCCTGGACGCAGGCACGGTCCGGCGAGCTCTCGTTGAAGCCGTTGCCACCGCGCTGCGGCGTATCCCGGAAGGTGATGTCGCCGGCGAACGCCGGGGCTGCGTCACAGCGCGTCGATGTCCCCCAGCGCGCGGATCAACCGGCGTGCGCGCTTGTCCGGCTTGTGCTCCGGCGGCTGGAACCCATCGCGCGCGGCGATGCGCAGCGCACGCTGTTCGGCACGACGCGCCTTGGAGGCCTCGCTCTCGGCATACAGCTGCTGCGCCGTCGCTGCGGGCCCGCGCTGATCGCTCAAGCCGAGCACCTGGACCTCGAAATGCTCTTCACCACGGTCGACCTGAAGCTGCTCGCCCACGCGCACCGCGCGTGAGGATTTCGGACGCTGCCCGGCAACGCTGACCTTGCCGGTCTCGATCGCCTGCTTGGCCAGGCTGCGGGTCTTGAAGAAACGGGCCGCCCACAACCAGATGTCCAGGCGGACACTGGGTGACAGCGGGGAAAGCTCGGGCATGGGGGCAGGCTACTCCAGTGGCTTGTTGAGGGGACGCGGGTTGTCCGGGTCGGCGCGGCAGCCGGTGCCGCCGATCAATGGCCGCACCCCGGAGGCCAGGTCCTGGCGCTGGCTGCCGACCAGGCACTCGGGACGGTCGGTTGGCCGGATCTGGGTATCACCCAGCCGGTCGTCCATCGAACATGCGGCCAATACAGCGCTGATCAAGGCCAGCGCCAACCTCCGCTCCACCTGCAGTCGTTGATGCATTGCCACATCCCGCGAACCGGCTTGGTGCTAGTGTGCGCCTCCCGGGATTCGATCACCACTCCATGGCCAAAGCGCCGCTTGACCTGACCTCCGGCCCGATCGGGCGCAATCTCCTGTTGTTCTCCCTGCCGATCCTGGCGGGCAACATCGCGCAGTCGCTGAACGGCTCGGTGAACGCGGTCTGGGTCGGGCGCTTCCTCGGCGAGGCGGCACTGACCGCCACCGCGAACGCCAACAACATCATGTTCTTCCTGATCGGCTCGGTGTTCGGTTTCGGCATGGCCTCCACCATCCTGATCGGCCAGGCGATCGGCGCGCGCGACATCGCGCAGGCGCGGCGCGTGGTCGGCACCAGCGCCACCTTCTTCATCGGCCTGTCGGTGATCATCGCCCTCGCCGGCTGGTTCATGGCCCATCCGCTGCTGGCGGCGATGGGCACGCCGGCCGCTTCGCTGCCATTGGCCGAGGCCTACCTGCAGATCATCTTCCTGGCGATGCCGACGCTGTACGCGTTCGCCTTCCTCACCGCCGCGCTGCGCGGTGCCGGTGACTCGCGTACGCCGTTCCGCTTCCTGATGGTGTCGGTGGCACTGGACATCGTGCTGAACCCGGTGCTGATCTTCGGCATGGGGCCGTTCCCCGCGCTGGGTATCGCCGGCTCGGCCTGGGCCACGCTGGTCGCACAGACGCTGTCGCTGGCCGGCCTGCTGCTGTACATGCGGCACAAGCGCCACACCCTGTGGCTGGGCCGCGCCGACATGCGCCTGTTCAGGCTCGACATGACCATCCTCAAGGCGCTGGTGGTCAAGGGCGTGCCGATGGGCCTGCAGATGGTGCTGATCTCGCTGTCGGTGATCCTGCTGATGACCATGGTCAACCAGTACGGGACCGACACCGGCGCGGGCTACGGTGCTGCCCTGCAACTGTGGAACTACCTGCAGATGCCAGCGATGGCGATCGGCGCCGCGTGCTCGTCGATGGCCGCGCAGAACGTCGGTGCGCAGCGCTGGGACCGCGTGCGCGGCACCGCGCGCCAGGGCGTGCTGTTCAACTTCCTGCTGACCGGCGCGTTGATCCTGCCGCTGGTGGTGTTCGATCGCCAGCTGCTGGCGCTGTTCCTGCCACCGGCCAGCCAGGCGCTGGACATCGCCCGCCACCTCAACCACGTGGTGATCGGCTCGTTCCTGTTCTTCGGCGTCAGCTTCGTGATCTCCGGCGTGGTGCGCTCCACCGGCGCGGTGATTCCGCCGCTGCTGATCCTGGCCGGTTCGCTGTGGGGTGTGCGCGTGCCGTTCGCCGAGCTGCTGCAGCCGTACTGGGGCGCCGATGCGATCTGGTGGAGCTTCCCGGTCAGCTCGCTGGTGTCGATGCTGCTGTCGCTGGCGTATTACCGCTGGGGTGGCTGGCGCAAGGCGAAGATGATGGGCAAGCCTTCGCACGCCGAAGAACTGGCCACGCCCTCGGAGATTCCGGCCTGCCCACCGTCGCCGGTGGCCGACCCGGATGCCGCACTGGAGCCAGCGCCGCCACGTTGAGGTGAGTGCGGACCGTTGGTCCGCACAGGCCTGTCAGCCGAGCATGGGCTCGGCTCTACAGAAGACGGTCAGCGCTTCTTCTTCGCCGCGTTGAACGTCGCCGCCGCGCGCAGCAGCGCCTTGAACGCAGCGGCATCCGGCATCGCGCCTTGATGGATATCGATCGCGCGCCGGGTGTTGCCGTCCAGGCTGGCATTGAACAGGCCCTTCGGGTCCGGCAGCGCCGCGCCGTGGGCGAAGGTCAGTTTCACCGCCTGCCTGTAGGTCTCGCCGGTGCACAGGATGCCGTCCTGCTCCCACACCGGCGTGCCGCGCCACTTCCAGGTTTCCTGCACGTCGGGCAGGGCTTCATGGATCAAGGCGCGCACGCGTGCCAGCGTTTCGCCGCGCCAGTCACCCAGTTCGGCGATGCGCGCGTCGATCAGTTCAGCCGCCGGTGTTCCGGCATCGGCAGGGTTCGGTGCATGCGTGACCATCAGCGGCTCTCGTCGGGAAGGGAATCGAAACGTCGGGGTTACATGCGCTCGCCGGGCAACGCGGCGGCCTGGCGCACCCAGTCGAGGAACTGCGCCTCATCCCGCAGGCCGTCCTGCGGGATGTGCAGGTAACGCGTATCGGCGCTCCTGGACGGCTCAGGCGGCACTGGCACCAGTGCCGTGCCGCGGAAGAACGCCACCTTGATGTAGCGGGCGAAGCAATGGAAGCTGAGAAACCACCCTTCGCCCGGCGCAACCGCATACATCGGCGAGTTCCACTTCACCGCCTTGTGCACGCCAGGTACGGCCTGCTCGATCAATGCATCCAGTCGCGCGCCGATCGGACGTTTCCAGTCCGGCATGGCGGCGATGTATGCCTGCACCGGCGCATCGCCCTCGCCCTTGGCGATCTGCGGGTTGCCACCGGACAGCAGCGTGGGCGCAGTGGAAGGTGCGGTTCGCTTGGCAGGCATCGCACGATACGTCCATCGGGATGAAGCTGCAGCCTAGCGCAGGCCCGCCGTGTGGTCACGGCGCAGTGCGCCATCGGCTCAGTCCGCCTGCCGTGCGCGGAACCGGCGCCAGTCCGGCAGCTTGCGGTGGCGTCGCAGCGAGCGCATCAGCGCTGCCATCACGATGCCGAACAGCGCGCCAGCCAACAGACCGGCTACCAGCAACAGCGCCAGCGGGCGCTCGCTGCCCTGCCACAGCATCAGCCACATCAGCGCGGTCCAGAACAGCCCGAACAGCAGGCCCTGCACCAGCGCATTGGTACCAAAACCAGCCAGGATCGGTGGTGGCAGCGCGATGCCCGCGCGCCACAGCAGGCGGTGCAGCAACGGCGCCGACTGCACGCGCGCCAGCCCCTTGCCGTCGAGAAAGCGCAGCGCCGACTGGATCACGGCGGGATAGCGCGGGTTGATATCGTTCATCAGCTGATCGTGGCCGATGCGATGCCGGAAACGCAAACGGCCACCCGAAGGTGGCCGTCACGGCAACAACCGAAGTTGTTTATCAGGCCTTGTCGGCCAGACGGGCAGCCTTGGCGGCAGCAGCGGCAGCCAGGTCTTCCTTGATGCGGGCAGCCTTGCCTTCCAGGCCACGCAGGTAGTACAGCTTGCCGGCGCGGACCTTACCACGACGCTTCACTTCGACCGAGTCGATGATGGCGCTGTGGGTCTGGAAAACGCGCTCGACGCCGTAGCCGTGCGAGATCTTGCGGACGGTGAACGAGGAGTTCAGGCCGGCATTCTTGGTGGCGATGACGACGCCTTCGTAGGCCTGCACGCGCTCGCGGCTGCCTTCCTTCACCTTCACGTTGACGACAACGGTGTCGCCCTGGCTGAACTTCGGCAGTTCACGGGTGATCTGGGCGGATTCGAATTCCGCGACGATGGACTTGTTCAGCTTGCTCATGGGTTACACCGATTCTTGTTCGGGTGGGCGTGTCGTATCGACAACGTGGGCTCATGCAGTCACCGGACTGTGCTGCACGTTTGTTTTGGGTACTGCGCGCGCCAACCGGGGCTGGCGGGAATTGGCCATGATAGCCGATAAAGCCAGCCCTGCGCTAGGGGCTGGCCTTCTGGTTCCGGGCCTGGCGGCCCTGCTCCAGCAGTTTGCGGTCGGCCTTGCCCAGTGCCTGTTCATCCAGCAGGTCCGGGCGCCGCTGGGCGGTCCGGAGCAGCGACTGCTGGCGGCGCCAGGCGGCGATGGCCGCGTGGTTGCCCGAGCGCAGCACCTCCGGCACGTCCCCCAGCGGGTGCTGGGCCGGCTGGCTGTAATGCGGGCAGTCGAGCAGACCGAGGTCGCCCTCGAAGCTGTCCTGCGCCGCCGACTCCGCATCGTTCAGGGCACCGTCCTGCAGGCGGGCCACGGCGTCGATGATCACCGCCGCGCCCAGCTCGCCCCCGGACAGCACGTAGTCGCCGAGGGAGATTTCCTCGTCGACATTGGCCTCCAGGAAACGCTCGTCGATGCCCTCGTAGCGGCCACAGAGCAGGACCATGCGCGGCAGCGCCGCCAGTTCCCGCACCTTGGCCTGGGTCAACGGCGCGCCCTGCGGACTGAGGTAGATCACCCGCGCAGGGGTTGGATCGGCCTCTCGGATCGCCTGCAGGCAGGCCTGCAGCGGCTCGATCAGCATCACCATGCCCGGGCCACCACCGAACGGACGGTCGTCCACCCGGCGGTAGTTGCCTTCGGCGTAATCACGGGGGTTCCAGCCATGCAGGCTGAACAGTCCCTTCTCCTGCGCGCGCCCGACCACGCCCAGTCCAGCGGACTGGGCGAGGAACTCGGGAAACAGGGTGATGACGTCGAAACGCATGCTCGCACTCAGAACTCGGGGTCCCAGTCGACCACGATCAGGTTGGCCTCGAAATCGACCGATTTGACGAAGTCCGGCTGCACGAACGGAATCATCCGCTCGCGGTCACCCCGGACCACCACCACGTCATTGGCGCCGGTGCTGAACAGGTGCGAGACCTGGCCCAGGGCGACGCCCTCGGTGGTCTTCACATCCAAGCCTTCCAGGTCCACCCAGTAATATTCATCGGGCTTCGGCGGCGGCAAGGCACTGCGGGCCACGTAGATCTCGGTGCCGCGCATCGCTTCGACCACATCGCGATCCTCGACCCCGGGAAAACGGGCCACCAGGTGCTTGCCGCTGTCGCGGCCGCGTACACCCTCAACCGTGGTTTCCACGCCGGACGGGCTGCGCACGATCCACGGCTGGTAACGGAAAATGGCGGAACGAGGCTCGGTCCAGGACTCGAGCTTGATTTCGCCGCGCACACCAAAAGCGCCGACAACCCTGCCCAGCAGGATGCGGCGCTCGATATCTTTCATCTGCTTCAACCAAGAGGGCCACGCCGAAGCGTGGCCCGTCAGGATCAGGCCGCAGCGGCCTGGGACTTGGTCGCTTCCTTGATCAGGTTGCGGACCTTGTCGGTCGGCTGGGCGCCGTTCTTGACCCAATGGTCAACGCGGGCCAGGTCCAGCTCGATGCGCTTCTCGGCGCCCTGGGCGACCGGGTTGTAGAAGCCAACGCGCTCGATGTTGCGGCCGTCGCGCGCGCTGCGCACGTCGGTGACGATGATGTGGTAGAACGGACGCTTCTTGGCGCCGCCGCGGGTCAGTCGGATCTTGACCATGGTGTTTTTCCTATTGCCCAGTCGCCAGGATGGCGAGGTAAGCGGGCGATTATAGCGGCAGAGCCCGGCCTAGCCAACCCCATATGACGCCGCGCCCTCACGGTAGCGCCGGGCCATGCCCGGCGGCTTTTGTTCAGCAATGTGATCGACTTCTGAATTACCCCGCCGACGTCCCCATGGCGATAACGTCAACGTGCTCCAGCGACAGGCGCCCGATGCATGTCCAGCACATCTACCTCGTGCCGCTGCAGCAGGTCGTCAAATGCATCGCCGCCAATCCGCTCGACAAGTTGCCGCTCGGATTCGTGGATGGCGATGCACTGCAGCCAATTGATCGCCACGGGCGGAACCTCCAACCCTGGAAAACTTGCGTCATTCCAGGAGAAGGGCAGCACCAGATAGACGTGCGGCATCCGGGTCGATGGGAAGTAGTCCTGCAGGATGTCGGGAATCACGCAACCCGGCCACACCGCCGCACGATCACGCATGATTGCAAAGGCGGTCGAGGCGACCACGTTGTCCCAGTGCTGCGTGTCATCTTCCGCACACGCGCACAGCTCGACGCGGGTTTCCAGCTCGTGCCCCTCTGAATGACGTAAAGCAAAATCCGATAGTCCGATGGACGAGATGGACTTCAGCCCTGCTTCAGGCGAGTTGGACGTCGTAAGGATATCGACCGAACGCAGGCGATGATCATCGTGAAAGGCCTGGACCTTGGGCCGCCCCTCACCGCCCATGATCTTGATTGCGTGCATCGCTACCGCGCGATGCTGCTCGGTGACCGTACTCATATCTGATTGGTACCCCGGTGCGTTGTTCGCTGCGGCGGCATCCGCCGGGCATGGCCCGGCGCTACCAGCTGCAACGCTTCAAGGTAGCGTGCGGCCATGCTTGGCGACCGGCAGCCCGCGCGCCTCGTTCAGGAGAGCGGCTGCCAGGCCACCGCCGCCAGCACCACCCTGCCCTGTTCAGCCAGCGCCTGCGAGCCGGGCAGGACATGCCCGTCAATGGCCTCCAGCGCCCACAGGCCGCTGGCGTTGCAGGCAAAAGCCGCCTTCACGCCGGCCAGATCGGCCAGCGGCAGCGGCTGAGTGACCTGAGGTCCCGGCCAATGCTGCTTCAGCAGCGCCTCAGCCGTACCGCGCAGGGCCGGCGCCTGCGGCCAGAGCAGCCGTTCACCATCGTGCACGGCCAGGTTCCAGGTACTGCCTTCACTCACTTCGCCATCGGCGGTCACGAACAGCGCATCGTCGAATCCGGCCGCCAGCGCCGCGCGGCGTTCGGCGAACAAACCAAACGTGCCGACGTGCTTGATCTGCGGCAGTTCACGCTGCCAGGCCACGCTGCGCACGCGCTTGGCGACGGTCAGCGTCACCGGCGCTGACACCGCCACCAGCACGTCCACCGGCACCGCCGCCAGCGGATTGCGGAAATCGAAGCGGCGCGAGTACACCGTCACCCGCAGCGAGGCATCGGCCTGCCCTGACTGCTGCAATGCCTGCGCCATCCATGCCTGTACCTGCACCGTGTCCAGTTCGCTGCCGAACAGTTCGCGCGTAGCCTGTGACAGCCGCGCCAGATGCAGGTCCAGCCCCTGCACTGCACCACCACGCACCTGCAGCGAGGTGAAGTGGCCGTAATTCACCAGCGCCGGCAGGAGATCCTCCACCTGCGCCGCCCGGCCGTTGCAGCTCACCATCATGGCAGCAGTGCCTGCGCCTGTTCCCACATGCCGCGCAGCACGTCGGCGGCCGGCTGCGCCGGCGCCATCCACGCCGACTGCCCGGCCCAGGCCTGCATCGCCGCCAGACGATTCTCCTGTGCCGCCTGCCTGCGCATCGGGGCGGTCAGGCCGCGCTGCACCGGGTATGGACGCGGCGCGGGGGCGCCTTCTGCGGCAGCGGCGCGCACATAGGGCGTCGCCAGGCCACGGCCCAGGCGACCACTGAAGGCGCGGGTCGGCCAGGTGTCTTCCGGTTCGCTGGCGGCCAGCCCATCGGCCCACGCCGAAGCAATCGCCGCTTCCGGCGTGCGCAGGAAGGCGGTGCCGATCTGCACCGCACTGGCGCCCAAGGTGAGTGCGGCAGCGATGCCACGGCCATCGGCGATGCCGCCGGCGGCAATCACCGGAATCTGCAGCTGATCAGCCAGGCGCGGCAGCAGCGCAAACAGTCCCACCAGCTGGCGCTCGGCCATCGCCGGATCAAAGGAACCACGATGGCCGCCGGCCTCCGCGCCCTGCGCCACCACCGCGTCGGCGCCGGCGTCCTGTGCCGCGCGCGCTTCGGACAAGGTGGTGGCACAGGCGATCCAGGCGATGCCGGCGTCCTTCAACTGCTGCACGTGGCGCGGCAACAGCACGCCCATGATGGTCGAGGCCACCGCAGGACGCGCCGCCAGCAGTGCGGCGAACTGTTCTTCGAAGTCGGCCGGCGTGGCGTCGGCGGCACTGGCGGGCACCTCCGGGCCCCATTGCGCGAGGAAGGCGCGGCTGGCGGCCTCGGCGGCAACGTCACGGGCAGGTACAGGGTCCGGCATCCACAGGTTCACCTGCGCCGGACCGCTGGAGGCTGCGCGGAAGTCATCCATCCAGCGACCGATATCGGCCGAAGAGGACAACACCGCGCCCATTGCGCCCATGCTGCCGGCGTTGGCCAGCGCAGCCGACAACGGTACCGGGCAGGCACCGGCCATCGGTGCCAGCAGGATCGGAACGGAAACGCCAAAGCGCCGGCAGAACGCCTCGGCGCGGGAAGCTACAGCGGAACTCTGCATGACGGCCCATCGTTTCGGACAGGCCCCCATGGTGCGCGCAGGACAGGGGAAGAGTCGAGCCTGCTGCCCGACGGCCTGCTGCGGCGCTTGTGCGCCGCCGCCCGAGCGTGGGCCCGGGCGCTACATCAGATTGCGGAGGGGGCCGTCATCAACGGAACGGCATGCCGCGGCCGCCCATGGCGCCCATCATGCCCTTCATACTGCGCAACATGCCCTTCATGCCACCGCCGGCCATCTTGCTCATCATCTTTTCCATCTGCATGTACTGCTTCATCAGCTTGTTGACGTCGGCCGGCGTCACGCCCGAGCCCTTGGCGATGCGCGCGCGGCGCGAGCCGTTGAGCAGGTTCGGATTGCGCCGTTCCTTCTTGGTCATCGAGCCGATGATGGCGATCATGCGCGGCACTTCCTTGCCCTGGCTGACCTGCTGCTTCAGATGGTCGGGGATGTTGCCCAGGCCCGGCAGCTTGTCCATCAGGCCGCCGATGCCGCCCATGTTCTGCATCTGCTCCAGCTGGTCACGCATGTCGTTCAAGTCGAATTTCTTGCCCTTGGCGACCTTCTCGGCCAGCTTGGCGGCCTTGTCCTTGTCGACCTGCTGCTCGACCTGCTCGACCAGCGACAGCACGTCGCCCATGTCGAGGATGCGGCTGGCGATACGGTCCGGGTGGAACACGTCCAGGCCTTCCGGCTTTTCACTGACACCGACGAACTTGATCGGCTTGCCGGTGATGTAGCGCACGCTCAGCGCGGCGCCGCCGCGGGCGTCACCGTCGGTCTTGGTCAGCACCACGCCGGTCAGCGGCAGGGCATCGCCGAAGGCCTTGGCGGTATTGGCCGCGTCCTGGCCGGTCATGGCATCGACCACGAACAGCGTTTCGGCCGGATTCACCGCAGCGTGCAGGGCCTTGATCTCGGCCATCATCGCTTCGTCGATGGCCAGGCGGCCGGCGGTATCGACCAGCAGCACGTCGACGAACGACTTGCGCGCATCGTCGATGGCCGCGCGCACGATGGCTTCCGGCTTCTGGTCGGCGCTGGACGGGAAGAACAGCACGCCCACCTGCTCGGCCAGGGTCTTCAGCTGCTCGATCGCGGCCGGGCGGTAGACGTCGGCCGACACCACCATCACCTTCTTCTTGCGCTTTTCCTTCAGGTGCTTGGCCAGCTTGCCGACCGTGGTGGTCTTGCCGGCACCCTGCAGGCCTGCCATCAGGATGATGGCCGGAGCGGGAACATTGAGGTTCAGGTCGCTGGCTTCGGCGCCCATCACCGCGGTCAGCTCGTCGCGCACGACCTTGATCAGGGCCTGGCCCGGGGTCAGCGACTTCAGCACTTCCTGGCCGACCGCACGCACCTTGATGCGCTCGATCAGGGCCTGCACCACCGGCAGCGCAACGTCGGCCTCGAGCAGCGCGATGCGCACTTCGCGGGTCGCCTCGCGGATGTTCTCCTCGGTCAGGCGGCCACGGCCACGCAGGCGCTCGATGGTGCCGGAAAGGCGCTGGGTCAGGGACTCGAACATGCGGCGCAACCTGTCTGAAAGCGGGGGACAATAAGGCAGACAGTATAACGGGTCCGGCTGTCTCCCCGGACTGCGGCCACGGGGCCGTCGCCAGCATCACGGGGGTATGCGAAACTGCAACGATGACAATCGTTCTCATCGCCGTCCTGCTCTACCTGGCTGCCAGTGCCCTGCTGGTGCGCGCGCTTGGCCGCGATGAGACGACCGGCTCCCCCATCTGGCTGTGGCCGGCCCTGCCCGCCATGCTGCTGCACGGCGGCTACCACGTGATGGTGGCGATGCGCACCAACGGCGGGCCGGACATGCACTTCTTCGCCGCACTGTCGCTGGTCGGCCTGGGCATGGCCTGGCTGACGTCGCTGGTCGGCGCGCGCGGGCGGATGTCGGCGCTGGGCGTGGTGGTGTTCCCGCTGGCCGCCGTGCTGCTGCTGGCCTACCACGGTTACGGCCACGAACCGAGCAAGGTACTGGGCTGGCGCCTGGCCAGCCACGCCTGGCTGGCCCTGCTGGCCTACGCCACGCTGAGCATCGCCGCGTTGCTGGCGATCATGCTGTGGCTGCAGGAACGCGCGCTGCGCCGCCGCGAGTTCCGGCCTTGGCTGCGGGCACTGCCGCCGCTGGCCGACCTGGAATCACTGCTGTTCCGGGTGATCACCGTCGGCTTCGCGCTGCTGACCCTGACCCTGGTCACCGGGGTGCTGTTCGTCGACGACCTGCTGGCGCAGAAGCTGGTGCACAAGACCGTGCTGAGCGTGCTGTCGTGGATCGTGTTCGGCGTGCTGCTGATCGGCCGCCGGCGCTACGGCTGGCGCGGCATGAAGGCGGTGCACTGGACGCTGGCGGCGATGCTGTTGCTGCTGCTGGCCTTCTTCGGCAGCCAGTTCGTGATCGAACTGGTGTTCGGGCATTCGCGATAAAGGCGTGCCGACCAACGGTCGGCACCCACCCCAGCATCACCGGGTAGTGCCGGCCGCTGGACCGCACCATGCGTGGATGCCGTGGGCGGTCAAGGCAGCGGCTGGGCCAGGATTTTCCGCACCGAACGACCACTGTTGGTGACGATGTCATCAACCTGCCAGCACCCCTGCCCGTGGCGCACCATCGGCAGGCGGGTCAGGTAGGCCTTCTTCCACACCGAATAGCGCATCTCGACCTGGCCGGCGGAGGCCGAAGCCTCCTTCCAGCTGTAGCGCACCGGGGTTTCGATGTCACCGTCCTGCGCATCCAGCCACGGATCCGAATCGATTGTGCAGATGCCCTCTTCGCGCTGCTGGCAGGAGCGCTCTCCACGCAGTGCCTTGCCGAAGGCAGGGCTGACCAGCGCGGCCGGCGGCTCCAGCAGGTCACCGTTGCCGGTCGTCGCCTCGTAGAAAGCGCGGGCGACAGCCGCAGGCTCCTGGCATGCGGGTGCAGCCTGTGCGGTAGGGGCCAGCAGCACCCCGGCGATCACGAACATCCTTGTCCCGCGCATATCGCGTTCCTTGGTGATGATGATTCGTTGTAGAGCCGAGCCCATGCTCGGCTGATTATCCGCATGAGCCGAGCACAGGCTCGGCTCTACACGAGCCTGGAGCTTACAACCCGTAACGCTCGATCACGTCCAGATGCGGCTGGCGATCCTGGTCACAGGCTTCAGCCAGGCGCAGCCAGCAATGCGGATGCGGCCACGTCGCGGTGTGCTGCTGCAGGAAGCGGTGCAGTGCCAGCGGTGCGTGGTCCTGCGGCGGGGCCACGGTGAACAGCAGGCCGGGCAGCGTCCCCTCTTCCACATCGGGGTCGGTGACGGTGTAGTCCGGCCGGCTGTGTGACCACACCTTCCAGCCCTGTGCTTCGGCCGCCTCGACGAAGGCATTCCAGGCCTCTTCGCCCGGGTGCGCGCCATCGATCATCCAGCTGCGGGCGAAGCCGCCGCGCTCCAGCACATGCACCTGCGCATAGGTCGGGATGAAATGCTCGCGTGCTTCCTCCTCCTCGGGTGCCGGATGCACCAGCGCGGCATCGAACACCACCCAGTCGCCCACCTGCTGGGCGCGGTTGGACGGCGCGTTCTCTACGATGCGCGCGGTCACCGGACCGCTGCGACGGGCGTAGTACTCCATCGGCTCGCCGTTTTCTTCGCTGCGGATGATCACCCAGCCCCACGGCTCCTCTACCACGCCGTCCTGGCTGGACAATTCCATGCCAAGCGCCGCCGCCGAGCGGCGCACGGCGTCCCAGTCGCGCGCGGCGCTGGCTGCGCTCATGTGGTCCCAATGCGCGGCATTGGGCTCGTCCAGCAGCTCCACCAGCTGTGCATAACAGGCCTGGGCCTCGCTGAAACGGCCGGTTTCCATGTACATGCGCGCCAGCGTGCCGCGCGCGCCGTGCGAGCCCGGAGACAGCTCCAGAAGCGATCGGGCCGCCTGCTCCAGCGCCGGCCAGTCGGACACGCGGCGTGCACGCTGCACCTCGCACCAGTGCGCGAACACGGACACGCTGCCGCGATAGAGATCGGCCAGCTGGCGCAGTCCGTCGTCGTCGCCCTGTTCGGCCAGCCAGCGCATCAGCGTGTAGGCTGCAGGACCATCGTTCTGCGCATGGCTGCGTACGAACCGCCACAACAGCGCTCGCGCCTCGGCCTGCGCGCCGCAGGCATTCAGTGCCGAGGCGGCCATGTCGGCCAGCGCCTCGTCATCGGGCAGCTCGGCATGCGCCTGCAGCAACCACTGCGCTTCGCGCTCGGGATCGCGCGACTGGTTCTGTTCGCCCTGCGCGTCCAGCCATGCCAGCAGCTCGCCGGCCGGCACCGGCAGCGGCGCGACGTCCGGCAATGCCTCGATGCGCGCGGCCAGGCCGGCCACCAGCGCCGCGGCACCACGGTCCTGGCGCAGCTGCGCCAGATGGGTGCGGGCCAGTTCCAGCTGCCGCAGTGCGACCCAGCGCGCGCCACGCTGCAGCGCCAGCTCCAGGCTCAGCGCCGCCACTTCGATCAGCAGGCGATGCGAACCAACCCGGGCGAAGTGCTCGATGATGGTGTTGAAGCGCGTGCCCAGGTCCCAGCTGTTGCGCGCAGGATCCCGCTGGCACAGCGCTGCCGCAGTGTTTGCCCACAGCCGCCAGTAGTTCGGGGTCAGTTCGCTCCACGGCACCAGCTGCTGCAGCGCCTCTTCGTCGCGGCCCAGCTGGGCCAGCGCCCAGGCCTTGGACAGGCGGCGCGGCACCGTGCAGTTGGCCGGCTCGTACTCTCCGGACGCAGCAACTTCGGCCTCCCGCTTTTCGATCAGCGCCAGTGCCTCATCGGCACGGCCCATGCCCAGCAGGATCTTGATCTGCATCTCCGGGAAGCTGTCGAACACTTCCTTGCCACAGGCTTCCACGGCATCGGCCTGCACCTGCAGGTAATCCAGCGCCGCCTGGCCACGGCCATCATCGAGCAGCGCATCGGCCTTCTCGCAGCTCAGGCACTGGAAACAGGCCCAGCTCGGATCGATGCGGCCAAGGGTTTCGTCGCAGACCTCGATGCGCTCGGGCACCCAGCCCGGGCCGTCGATGTTGCCGTAGCAGGCGGCCAGGTCCTGGGTCACGCAGATCGACTGCGGGCATTCCAGGGTGTCCTCGCGGTGCGCGCGCTCGAACAGCGCTACGGCTTCGCCGAGTGCGCTCTCGCCTTCCACGCGGTTGCCGACGCGGTTGCGCAGCGCCCAGTGGCCGACATAGACGTCAACCCACGGGTTGTCCAGTGCCTTGCCCAGGGCGCGTGCTTCGGGCAGCAGCGCATCGACGCGGTCGATCTGCAGTTCACTGACCTCGTCGGCGAGGCGGTTCAGCAGGTGCGCGTTCTGCGCCTGGCCGGCCTGGCGCAGGTCACCCTGCAGCTTTTCGACCCAGTTCCAGATGTCCATGGGGGTAATTGCTCCTGTCTAGCGAAGGCTGGATGAGAAGGTGCGGTGCTCAGCGCAGCATCTGCTGCAGGGCACCGGCGATATCGGTGAAGGCACCATTGAGATCCGGGCCCGGCGTAGCAGTCGCGCGTGCCAGCGGGCGGCCCTGCGCGGCGACGATGACTTTCAGCGAGCGCAGCAGGCGGGCTGCGGCCTCGGCCTGTGGGTGGCCCTCGCGCTGGGCGCGCAGCAGTGCCTGCACCGCCGGGTTGTCGAGATTGAGATACAGCCGCGACGGTGCGCGCGATTCGATGCGCGCGGTGAACTGTCGCGCCAGGCGCAGCGCGGCCATCGAGACGCGCTTGTCGTTCTCGTCGTCTTCCAGCCGCTGCTTCAGCTCGGCCTCGCGGTCGGGCACCACCACCACCGGCAGCGCCTCCGGGCTGAAACGCGCGGGCAGCAGCTGCTCGCCGTCGCCCAGTTGTTCGCGCAGCCACGCCAGCTGCGCCTCGTCGAGGCTGTCATCACTGCGGAACAGTGCGCGGTTGCCCTGTTCGGTACCCAGCTCGACCAGGCGCAGGCCCTTGGCCTGGGCCCAGCGCCGCAGGAACGGCACCACCGCATAGCGATGGCCATGCGCGACCGGTACGCCCATCGCGCGGAACAGCATCTCTTCAAAGCCACCGCCGTTGTCGAGGATGACATGCACGGCACCGCGCGCCGGCAGCGCACTGGCCGGCAGGTCGCCCTGCGAAGTCGGCACCCGCACATGCTCCATCAGCAGTTCGAACAGGCGCTCATCGCACAGCGACGCACCCAGCAGGGCCTCGTTGTGGCGGGTCAGCACGCGCCGCCAGGCTTCCGGTTGCTGCTTCGCAACGTCGGCCAGGCCGTCGATCAGCGCCTCCAGAAGTGCATGCTGCACCGCGCGGTACTGGTCATCGCGCTGCAGGTCTTCGCGGCTGGCGGTGGGCGTCAACCGCGAGGATTCGATCACCCCGCCGATGAAACCGGCCCACGGCGGCAGCAGGTCGCGCGCGTCGTCATCCAGCAGCATCCCACGCACGAACACCGACAGGTTGCGGTTGTCGCTGGTGCCATAGGTGGCGCCATCCTGCACCCACAGCAGGCCAGTGGCATCGCTGTGGCCATCGGCACGCAACGGCACGGTGACGATCGGCTCGAAATCATGCTCGAACCGCGCGGCGAACTGCAGTGCCTGCCGGCGGGCCTGCACCGGATGCACGGCGACATCCCCCTGGCCGCGCCACGGCGGCGGCTCGGGATTGAGCGCCTCGCCCGCAGCACCGATGAAGATCGGCTCGGACAGCAACGCGCAGTAGCGGCCCAGCACCTCATGCAGGCGCGCTTCGTTGGCCAGCGGCAGGAAGTCCGGATGCAGCTCCAGCTCCACCTCGGTACCCACCGCGCGTGCCGGCACTTCGCTGACGGTGTACTGCTCGGCGTTGCTGGACACGTACAGGTGGCCCAGATCCGGCGTCTGGTACGAGGTGGTGCGCACGCTGACCCGGCGCGCCAGCACGAAGGCCGACAGGAAGCCGAGGCCGAACATGCCGATCAGCCCTTCATCGTCCTCACCGCCCTGGCGCAGGCCACGGGTGTAGCCGACGCCGACGGTGGCCAGGTAATCGTGGATCTCCTGGCGGGTCAGGCCGGCCCCAGTATCGGTGATGCGCAGCACGCCGGCACCGGCATCAACCTGCACCGAAATGCGCGAAGGCACGTCAACGCCGGGCTGCTCGATGCGGCGGCGGATGATCGAGTCATGCGCGTTCTGTACCAGCTCACGCAGCGCCACCACCGGGGTGGAATACAGGTGCTTGCCCAGCACCGTCATCAGTCCATTGAGATCGACCCCGGCACGACGGATCTCGGCGTTGGGGGCGGTGAGTGCGGTGTCCTGCATGTAATCGTTTACTCCTGGGCACGGAAAGACGCCAGAGGGCGTCTTCGTCGAGCGGGAAAAACTAGCACAGTGAAGCTGACCGTTACTGCATTGGACATTTGTAGAGCCGAGCCCATGCTCGGCTGCTGTTCGACCACCAGTCGAGCATGGCTCGACTCCACAGAAAGCAGCCGAGCGTGGGCTCGGCTCTACAGGGCTGGCATCACGCCGCGTCGATGGCCTCGGACAGGCGTTCTACCGCGATCACCTCCATGCCTTTCACCGAACCGCCCTTGGGCGCATTGGCCCTGGGCACGATGGCGCGCTTGAAGCCATGGGTGGCGGCCTCGCGCAGGCGGTCTTCGCCATTGGGCACCGGGCGGATCTCGCCGGACAGGCCCACCTCGCCGAAGGCGATGGTCTTCTCCGCCAGCGGCCGATCCTGCAGCGACGACAACACCGCCAGCAGCACCGGTAGATCGGCGGCGGTCTCCTGGACGCGGATGCCACCGACCACATTGACGAACACGTCCTGGTCGCCGACCAGTACGCCGCCATGGCGATGCAGCACTGCCAGCAGCATGGCCAGGCGATTCTGCTCCAGGCCGACCGCGACACGGCGCGGGTTCGACAGCGGCGATGCGTCGACCAGCGCCTGTACCTCCACCAGCAGCGGCCGCGTGCCCTCGCGGGTGACCATCACGCAGCTGCCCGGCTGATGGGTGCTGCCGCCGGACAGGAAGATCGCCGAGGGGTTGGAGACCTCCTTCAGGCCCTTGTCGCCCATCGCGAACACACCCAGCTCGTTGACCGCACCGAAGCGGTTCTTGAACGCGCGCAACAGGCGGAAGCGGCTGCCGCTCTCGCCCTCGAAGTACAGCACCGCGTCCACCATGTGTTCCAGCACGCGCGGGCCGGCGATGCCGCCCTCCTTGGTCACATGGCCGACCAGGAACACGGCAGTGCCGGTTTCCTTGGCAAACCGCACCAGCCGCGCCGCGCTCTCGCGCACCTGGCTGACCGAACCGGGCGCAGCGGTCAGGCTCTCGGTCCACAGGGTCTGCACCGAATCGGCCACGATCAGCCGCGGGCCGGCCTTGGATGCGTGCTGCAGGATCGACTCGACCCCGGTCTCGGCCAGCGCATTGACGCCGTCCAGCGGCAGCTCCAGGCGATGCGCACGGCCAGCCACCTGCGCCAGTGACTCCTCGCCGGTGACGTACAGCACTGGCAGTTCAGCGGCCATCTTCGCCACCGCCTGCAGCAGCAGCGTCGACTTGCCGATGCCCGGGTCGCCGCCCACCAGCACCACCGCGCCTTCGACCAGGCCGCCGCCCAGCACACGGTCGAACTCGCCGATGCCGGTGGAGACCCGGCGATGCTCGGTCTGCTCCACATCCTTCAGCGCGGTGATCTTCGGCGGATCGATCTTGCCGGCCCAGCCTGCCCGGCGCGACGCCGGTGCCTTGGCCGCCGCCGCGCTCTCCAGCACGATTTCCGACAACGAGTTCCAGGCGTTGCACTCGGTGCACTGGCCCTGCCACTTGCTGAATTCGGCGCCGCATTCATTGCAGACGTAGGCGGTGCGGGCTTTGGCCATCGGATGATTTCCAGCAACGGGAACAGGCGTGGCAGGATAGCCGAGCCGGGTCGCAGCTGCTGCGACCGCTCAAGTCCTGCCCACCCGCGCCGATAGGGGTCGCGGGCGTGCGCCTTGCGGGCGCCCCCTTCCTCCCCCACTGGATTCAACATGACTGGCAGTTACAGTCAGAGCCTGGTCATCATCTCCCTGCTGGTGGCCATTCTTGCTTCGTACACGGCGCTGGACATGGCCGGGCGCCTGGCCACCGCCGAGGGGCGCGTGGCGCGCTGGTGGCTGGCCGGAGGCGCGGCGGCCATGGGCCTGGGCATCTGGTCGATGCACTTCATCGGCATGCTGGCCTTCGACCTGCCGATCCCGCTGGGCTATGACCTCGGCATCACCCTGTACTCGCTGGCGGTCTCGATCGGTGCCTCGGCCTATGCGCTGTGGCTGGTATCGCGCCCCAGCCTGCCGTGGCGCCGGCTGCTGGCCGGGGCCGTGCTGATGGGCCTGGGCATCGCAGCCATGCACTACCTGGGCATGGCAGCGATGCGCATGCAGCCCGGCATCGACTACCACCCGGGCTGGTTTGCCGCCTCCATCGCGGTGGCCATCGGTGCCGCTGGCGCCGCCCTGTGGATCGCCTTCCGCCTGCGCGCCGAGCAGCGCCGCACCCTCCTCCTGCGTGCGCTCGCATCGCTGGTGATGGGCCTGGCCATCGTCGGCATGCATTACACCGGCATGGCGGCGGCACGCTTCCCGGAAGGCAGCCTCTGTGGCGCCGTCGGCAGTGGCGGCATCGACACGCGCTGGCTGGCGGTGCTGGTGATCGTCACCACCGTGGCCACGCTGGGCATCGCCCTGGTGGCCTCGCTGTTCGACCGGCAGATGCGCGTGCGCACCGGGCTGCTGGCCGATTCGCTGGCGCACGCCAACGACAAGCTGATCCAGGCGGCCCTGCACGACCCGTTGACCCAGCTGCCCAACCGCATGCTGCTGCAGGACCGCATCGAGCAGGCTATCGAGAAGGCGCGGCGCCGCAATCATGCGGTGGCGGTGATGTTCTGCGACCTGGATGGCTTCAAGGCGGTCAATGATGCCTATGGCCATCAGCTTGGCGACCGCCTGCTGGTGGCGGTGGCGCAGCGCATCGGCGGCCTGCTGCGCCCGCAGGACACGTTCGCCCGTCTCGGCGGCGACGAGTTCGTGATCGTGCTGGCCATCGACATTCCCGACGATGCGGTCGTGGTGGCCGAGCGCATCATTGCCGCCGCCGGTGAGCCGTTCACGCTGGATGCGGCCGAACTGCAGGTCAGCGCGAGCCTGGGCATCGCCCTGTACCCGGATGACGCCAGCAACGAGCGCGAGCTGATGGCGCACGCCGATGCGGCGATGTACCACACCAAGGAAACCGGGCGGAACGGCTATACCTTCTTCACGCCCTCGATGCAGCTCAGTGCCAATCGCCAGCTGCGCCTGCTGCAGGACCTGCGCAAGGCCATCGCCCGCAACGAACTGATCCTGCATTACCAGCCCAAATTTCCGGCCGCGGGCGCACCGGCCACCGGCGCCGAGGCGCTGCTGCGCTGGCAGCACCCGGAGCTGGGGCTGCTGGCGCCGGATGTGTTCATTCCGATCGCCGAACGCAGCGGCCTGATCCTGCCGATCGGTGACTGGGTACTGGACCAGGCCTGCGCGCAACTGCGGGCATGGCACGATGCCGGGCATGCGGAATGGACCATGGCGGTGAACCTGTCGCCGTTGCAGTTCGCCTCGCCGGCACTGCTGGACAGCGTGCGCGAGGTGCTGGAGCGGCACCGGATCGAACCGGCACGGCTGACCCTGGAGATCACCGAGACCACGGCGATGAAGGACGTCGATGCCAGCTTGGCGATCCTCAGCGACCTGACCACAATGGGCGTGCACATCGCCATCGATGATTTCGGTACCGGCTACTCCAGCCTGCTGTACCTCAAGCGGATGCCAGCCACCGAACTGAAGATCGACCGTGCGTTCGTGCACGACCTGGAGCGCAATGACGAGGACGCCGCCATCGTCTCGTCGATCATCGCGCTGGGCCGCACCCTGCAGCTGCAGGTGGTGGCCGAAGGCGTGGAGACGCAGGCACAGCGCGAATACCTGAGCGAGCTCGGCTGCGACCAGTTGCAGGGTTATCACCTGGGGCGGCCGATGGAGCCCGAGGAGTTCCTGCGCCGGGTGGGGTGAGGCGCGCGGCTCCTCCACGCACGGGGTGGAGCCACGGGTAGAGCCGGCCGCTGGCCGGCGTCCCGCAATTGCCGGCCAGCGGCCGGCACTACTACCGGACAACGGAAAACCAGAAAGGCCGCCCGAGGGCGGCCTTTCTGCGTGGCAACGTCGCGAGGACGTCAGTGCATCATGTGCACGTTCATGTTGTGCATGACCCACAGGGTGCCGATCACGATGATGCCGATCACCACGACGGTGAAGGCCGCAGCGTTGACGTTCCAGCGGCTTTCCGAAGAGCGGTCCAGGTGCAGGAAGAACACCAGGTGGACCAGCATCTGCAGCACCGCGGTGACCGCGATCACCACACCGTTGACGGTGCGCGAGAAATCGCCCGACATCACCATCCAGAACGGGATGACGGTCAGCACCACCGCCAGCACGAAGCCGATCAGGTACGACTTCACGCTGCCGTGGCTTTCGCCGCCGGTGCCGTGGTCGTGTGCATGGTTGTCATGTGCCATTACAGCGCTCCATTGAGGTAGACGACGGAGAACACGCCGATCCAGATCAGGTCCAGGAAGTGCCAGAACAGGCTCAGGCACGCCATGCGGGTCTTGTTGGTCGGGGTCAGGCCGTACTTCTTCAGCTGCACGAACATCACCAGCAGCCACAGCAGGCCGGCGCTGACGTGCAGGCCGTGGGTACCGACCAGGGCGAAGAACGCCGACAGGAAGGCACTGCGGTCCGGACCGTAGCCCTGATGGATCAGGTGCTGGAACTCCCACACTTCCATGCACATGAAGCCGAAGCCCAGCAGCCAGGTGATGCCCAGCCACAGGTACATCTGGCCCATCTGCTTGCGGTGCATGGCAATCATGCCCAGGCCGAAGGTCAGCGACGAGGTCAGCAGCAGCGCGGTTTCCCACGCCACGAACGGCAGCTCGAACAGGTCCTTCGCGGTGGGACCGCCATCGGTACCGCCTGCCAGCACCACGTAGGTGGCGAACAGCGAGGCGAAGATGAGGCAGTCGCTCATCAGGTACACCCAGAAACCGAAGACGGTGTTGCCGCCGGTATCGTGGTGCTCGTGGTCGTCATGGCCATGGGCCGCCGCATGCGCGGCGTGCCCGTGGCTCAGGGTCGAGGTATTGGTGCTCATGCCTTCAGCTCCGACTTCACCAGGCCCTGGGCTTCCAGGTGCTTGCGGTGTTCGTTCTCGATGCGTTCCACCTCGGCGGCCGGGACCCAGTAGTCCACGTCCTGGTCGAAGGTGCGGTAGATGAACGTGGCGATCATGCCGACGAAGCCGACGATGGCCAGCCACCAGATGTGCCAGATCATCGCGAAGCCGAACACCAGGCTGAAGGCACCGATGACAACGCCCGTGCCGGTGTTGCGCGGCATGTGGATGTCGGTGTACTTGGCCGGCTTCGGCCAGGCTTCACCCCGCTGCTTGCGCTCCCAGAAATCGTCCAGCTCGGTGACTTCCGGCAGCGTCGCGAAGTTGTAGAAGGCCGGCGGCGAGGAGGTTTCCCACTCCAGCGTACGGGCATCCCACGGGTCGCCGGTCAGGTCGACGGTCTTCTTGCGGTCGCGGATCGACACGGCCACCTGGATGATCTGGCACAGGATGCCGGCGCCGACGATGAACGCGCCGCAGGCAGCAACCAGCAGCAGCGGCTCGTAGGCCGGGTTCACGGTGCTCTGCAGGCGGCGGGTCATGCCCATGAAGCCCAGCACGTACATCGGCATGAAGGTCACGTAGAAGCCGATGAACCAGCACCAGAACGCGCACTTGCCCCAGAACTCATTGAGGCGGAAGCCGAACATCTTCGGCCACCAGTAGGTGATGCCGGCGAACATGCCGAACACCACGCCGCCGATGATGACGTTGTGGAAGTGGGCGATCAGGAACAGGCTGTTGTGCAGCACGAAGTCGATGGCCGGGATCGCCAGCATCACGCCGGTCATGCCGCCGATGACGAAGGTGACCATGAAGCCGATCGTCCACAGCACCGGGGTGGTGAAGTGCACGCGACCGCGGAACATGGTGAACAACCAGTTGAAGATCTTCACGCCGGTCGGGATCGAGATGATCATCGTCGTGATGCCGAAGAAGGCATTGACGTTGGCACCCGAACCCATGGTGAAGAAGTGGTGCAGCCACACGATGAACGACAGCACGCCGATGCAGGCGGTGGCGTAGACCATGCCCTTGTAGCCGAACAGCGCCTTGCGCGAGAAGGTCGCGATGACTTCGGAGAACACACCGAACGCCGGCAGGACCAGGATGTACACCTCCGGGTGACCCCAGATCCAGATCAGGTTGATGTACAGCATGGCGTTGCCGCCACCGTCATTGGTGAAGAAGTGCGTACCCAGGTAACGGTCCAGGGTCAGCAGCACCAGGGTGATGGTCAGCACCGGGAAGGCCGCGACGATCAGCACGTTGGTCACCAGGGCGGTCCAGGTGAACACCGGCATCTGCATCAGCTTCATGCTCGGGGTGCGCATCTTGAGGATGGTGATGAAGAAGTTGATACCACTGAGCGTGGTACCCAAACCCGCCACCTGTAGACCCCAGATGTAGTAGTCCATGCCGACGCTTGGACTGTATTCGATGCCCGACAACGGCGGGAACGCCAGCCAGCCGGTGGCAGCGAACTCACCGATCCACAGCGACAGCATGATCAGCACCGCACCGGACACGAACAGCCAGAAGCTGAGCGAGTTGACGAACGGGAACGCGACGTCGCGCGCACCGATCTGCAGCGGCACGGCCAGGTTCATCAGGCCGGTGATCAGCGGCATCGCCACGAAGAAGATCATGATCACGCCGTGGGCGGTGAAGATCTGGTCGTAGTGGTGCGGCGGCAGGTAACCCTCGGAACCACCGACGGCGATGGCCTGCTGGGTACGCATCATGATGGCGTCGGAGAAACCGCGCAGCAGCATGACGAAGGCGACGATGAGGTACATCACGCCGATCTTCTTGTGATCCACCGAAGTGAACCACTCCTTCCACAGATAGCCCCACAGCTTGAACTTGGTGATCAGGGCGACGACGCCCAGGCCACCAAGAACCGCGCCGACCAGAGTGGTCAGCACGATCGGATCGTGGGGGATCGACTCAAGAGAGAGTTTTCCCAACATGTTCATTCTCCCGAACCCGCGTGGCCGGAATGGCCTGCGTGTTCGTGTTCGGTGGCATCCAGGTTTTCACCCGATTCCTTGGAATCATGCGCGTCACTCGGGGCGTGGCCCTCGTGCGCTTCATGGGTGGCGGCATCGGCAGCGGCGGCACCAGCATGCGAGTGCTTCATGCCGTAATGCTTGTTGTCGCCCATGTGCTTGGCGATGACCCAGTCGAACAGGCCTTCTTCGGTCTTGCCGAAGTAAGTGACCGGATACCACTCGGCGTTGCGTGCTTCACCCAGGGCCTTGAACGAGGCCTTGTCCAGGGTCTGCTCGCCGGCGCGGACCTGGTCCAGCCACTGGCGGTACTCGGCATCAGTGACCGAGTAGGCGGTGAAGTGCATCTTGGCGAAGCCCGCGCCGCTGTAGTGCGAGGACATGCCCGGGAATTCACCGGTCTCGTTGGCGATCAGGTGGAGCTTGGTCTCCATCGCAGCCATCGAGTAGATCATGCTGCCCAGGTGCGGGATGAAGAACGCATTCATCACCGAATCGGACGTGATCTTGAAGTTCAGCGGCGTGTTGACCGGGAACTTGATTTCGTTGACGACCGCCACCTTCTCTTCCGGATAGATGAACAGCCACTTCCAGTCCAGCGAGATCGCCTCGATGGTGACCGGCTTGACGTCCGAATCCAGCGGACGGTACGGGTCCAGTGCGTGCGACGAGCGCCAGGTCAGGACCGCCAGGACCAGCACGATCATGCACGGGATCGACCACACCACCACCTCGATCGCCGTCGAGTGGGACCACTTCGGCTCGTAGCGGGCCTTGGTGTTGGAGGCGCGATACTTCCACGCGAACGTCAGGGTCATGATGATGACCGGGATGACGACCAGCAGCATGAGCACGGTGGCCGTGATCAGCAGGGTCTTCTCATCCTGGCCGATCTGGCCCTTCGGACTGAGGATGGCCACGGCATCGCAGCCGGTGAGCATCACCAGCAACGACAGCAGCAGGCCCGGGCGCAACCAGCGCCCAAGGGTTTTCAACGGAATCATCGGTCGATCCAATTGCGAGGGAATGCCGTTCCCCGTCCCTGCCTGTTCCGGCCAAAGCCGGTCCCACCGGTCCGGAAGACAGGCAGGGAGGTGGGGTCGAGTCAGCCTTTCAATTTTAGGCCGTCGCCCACCATTTAAGAAAGGCATTGACATTGATCGAGCGCAGGAAAGGCCCGAATCTGGCTGCGACACGTTGTCGCACCGCGCACGCGCGGCGGGCAGGACGCCCGCGGGCGGCATCCTGGCATCAGGTGCTGGCCGGCAGTCCGCCCTCGTTCGGCAAAGTCACCTGAACCTGTTCAGGCGTGCTGACGGGTGCCTGGCGTGGGATGCTCGGCGCAGGAGGAAGGCCCGTGGACAAGATCGACTTCAAGAAGCGCGACCGGGCGCTCTATCAACCGCCCGCCGGCAGGTTCGTACGCGTGGATGTACCGCCCATTCCCTACGTGATGGTCGATGGTCGCGGCGACCCGAACACGGCCCCCGCCTACCTGCAGGCCGTGCAGTGGCTGTATTCGGTGAGCTATGCACTGAAGTTCGCGCTGAAGGCCGAAGGGCGCGACTACGTGGTGCCACCGCTGGAAGCACTGTGGAGTGCCGAGAACCCGGCCAGCTTCGTCGCGCGGCGCAAGGATGAGTGGGCCTGGACCGTGATGATCCGCACGCCTGAGGACATCCGGCCTGCGCAGTGGCAAGCGGCGATCAGCAACGCGCGCGCGAAGCTGGGAGATGCGCCGCCCAGCCTCCGCCATGAACGCCTTGCCGAAGGCCCCAGCCTGCAGACGTTGCACGTGGGCGCCTACGACGACGAAGGCCCCATCCTGGCGCAGCTGCATGACCAAGTGATGCCCGCACTGGGATACACCTTTGCCGGCCCCCATCATGAGATCTACCTCAGCGACCCGCGCAGGACCGACGCAGCGCGGTTGAAAACCGTGCTGCGGCAGCCGGTGCGGCCGATCGGGCCTGATGAGGATTCCCGCAGATGACACAAGGAATGCCATGCGCCTGATCAACCGACTCCTGCACTGGAACACCCTGCCCGCCGGGCGCCGCCTGATGGCCGTGCTGGGTGCTGCGCTGGTGATCGTGCTGGCCTGCAATCCGGATCTGCTGCCGTTGTTACCGGTGGTGGATGCGCTGGGGCTGGACGTGCTGATGCTGTTGCTGGGTGCGCAGGTGGTGGCGGTACTGCCTTGGGTGCGGGAGCGGGCCGCGCGCGGGATCAGAGTGCTCGCACGCCTGCTGATCGGCGCATTGGCGGGAGCTGCAGGTGGCTACATCCGGCAGCTGGCGTGGTGGCTGGCGAAGGATGCGGGGATGGCGCGGCGTTGATGGCGTCGCGCCGCTAATCGGCCCAACGAAAAGCCCCGACCAAAGGCCAGGGCTTTTCTACAACTGGTGCCGGAAACAGGAGTCGAACCTACATTTCATCTCAGTCCCGGGTCTGTCGGTCCAGCGATATTTCCGGTTCCGACCATCCTGTCCAGACTCTCCTCAAATACCTCACCATCTTCAATGTAGAGCTGGACTTCGTGGTCGGATGATAGCCGGATGTCCAGTACCCATACTTGCGGCGCGCCGGCAAGCGCATCGCACAGATCACCCGTAGACACCTCTAACGGCCTGTTCACCATCCGCTCTCGAAGATGACCCAAGGTCGCTTTTGACTCCGCTCCCGAAGGGACATCCAAATGCGATAGCAGCCAAATATCATTCGTGCTGAAGTTATCTCTTAACGCCTCAACTACCCTGTCTCCCGTGATTGGGAAGTCCCAAGCGTTTACCGTCATGACTATCCGCCTCCGTTAAGCGGCCGCGCGGGTCCGCGTGAAGGAGTGCCCCCGGTAGCACTCGGCCCATAAGGATGTTCGTGCGGGTTCGTATGACTGCCCGGCCGGCCGTGGTCAGTAAAATCAATAGTCTTTACCGGCCTCCCGTGACCGTCGAATTCTCTCGCCTGGTCGTACTTTCCATTTCTACCATCTCGCTGCCCCAGTTGCGTATGCGGGCCAGCCGCATCCGGTTCTGGTGCAGGCTCACCATTGGGCTTAGTGGGTAGTGGTCGGTCGGGGAAACGATTGGGTATTGGCTGCCCGTCTCGCCCCCGCCGAACTGTATCCCGACCTGCGGGACGTTCAGTGGGTCTCGAAGTTGGCCTTCCACTTGGCCCGCTCTCGCGATTCCCCCCGGATGTATCCTCACTGCGCTGGATGTTTCCACCGGGGTTGGGAACCGGGATGGGGAGGATGTAAGGGGCCGGCATCGGAATCGCCTGCCGTCCATCAGGATCAGTGAACTTGTACGGATTCCCGTTGGCATAGCGATACCGATTGAACTGCCCAACCGGCTGCTCATACGCCGTCACCGGATCCACCGACAGGAACACCCCCAACTGCGGATCCATGTACCGCTGCTGCATGTAGCTCAGCCCGGTGGTCGAGTCGCTCACATGCCCCGTATACCCTGGTCCGTCCGTGACCTGACCACCGACTACGGCTCCGTAGGGCTCGTAGTCATAGCGCTTGATCACGTTGCCGTTGGCATCGCTCTCGGCCACGACCGAGCCCAGCGCGTCCGTGTGGATGTAGGTGACCGTCGCTTGGGCAATTGCGGCTGGCGACACGCCAAGGCCGATCAGCAGCACGCAGCACAGCCAAGCGCCCAATGCCCCCAGCTTCCGAACTCGATCTTCAATCCTCCTGAAGCGGGTCGACACACCGCCTGCAGTTCCCCCGAACCTGCGCATCCTTCCAATCCCTGAAAGAGCCTCGAAGCAAGGCCGTGTACTCATAGCACAGGAATGACCGGCTGCGGTTGCCAAGTCAGGAACAGGGCGAGGAGGTAAGCGTCTGGGAAGCCGGAGGGGCGAGCTGCCCCCCCCCGAGATTCGGAAATCGCGACCTGCCAGCCATGGGCTGGCACTACGGGTTGCCGGCCAGCGGCCGGCACTACCGGAGCACAAAAAAGCCCCGACCAGGGCCGGGGCTTTCCATCAAACATGGTGCCGGAAACAGGAGTCGAACCTGCGACCTACGCATTACGAATGCGCCGCTCTACCAACTGAGCTATTCCGGCTTAGCTGGGCATCATAGCAGCAACTTTTCGCTGTGGTCAATTACCCCCACGGGTGGACAATTGCCTACTGGCCCCTCAGAACGTCCGCAGTCATTGAGTCACACTCTCAACCCACGCCACCTTCCCAGCCTGCCAGGGGGTGAACCTACGGCCCCGGTGGCAATTCGCACGTTGATGTCCCCTCTATGGCTTTGATCGCCTTTTCAATCTCTTCGCGAGGGCTTACTGCTGGTGCAAGAACCAGCGGTCCCAAGTTGGACTCAATGGGTTCTGTCTTTTTAATTGCATCATGGAGAAGAGGCAGCGCCACTCGAGAATGGCATCCAAGCACTGCCAATGTCTTCGATGCGTAAAACCGCCCCACATCGCCATCAACATCTAGAAGTGAAGCGATCTCGCGCACTGTCGAGCTGTTGACTTCATTAACTTCCTCCTTCCTGAGACCCGAAAGATATTCGAACAAGGCACTCATACCCAGAGCCCTTCCATCGGCGGTAGGTTGCGCTTTTATCTCATGAACTGATGAAGTGACACTTCGGTTAACGTCCTGACCACCTCCTACAGATGCAACACTGAGAACAAAAAAAAGTGCAAACACTTCCATACATCCCTCCAATACCCGAATAACTCATCAAGGCCATTCCACTTGAAATCTAACATCTACCGAAGGCGTCGCCGAGGAAGTACTCAATTTCGGATCAACTGATGTTGAAGGAAGTACTCCTGCGAACCCTACTCCACCAGGCACAAAGGAAGAAGGCAAACTCAAACCCTCATAGAACCTAGCACTTCCAGACCAGGTCACCTTTCCCCTATACCATTCACTCGGAAGCCTGTTGACCTTGAATGTATCCTGTCCATAGGGTGTAGGAACCGAACTCCCTGGAGACACCGTCCAAGCTTCCCAGTAGCGAGTGGATGGAAGACCCACGATGCGATGCCCTGCCCTGTCAAACGCCTCAACAGTAACTGAAATATCTTGGACTATCGCACCACCTCTTGGCGAAACCTGAGAAAGGCTCCAATTCCGCACCAGTTCACTTGTCCCATTGGCACCTGCGGAACGGTTGATCGTCTCGTCTGCAACGAGACGCTGCCCACCGATAGAAGTGCTCCTCACTCCCGCTGTTGACCTGCTCACTCCGGAGGAACCGCCAAGCGCCCCCTGCTCCAACTGGCAGCCTGTGTCTTTGCCACACGCTCGTCGGCCATCGGGATCAAAGTAGCGGTAGGGATTCGAATTGGCGTACCTGTAGCGTCCGAATGCGCCCACCGGATCGCGCATAGCCGATACAGGATCCACACTTAGAAACACACCCAACTGTGAATCCATGTACCGTTGCTGCATGTAGCTCAAGCCTGTCGAGGCATCGGTCACATGCCCGGTATAACCAGGCCCATCAGCGACGGACCCACCAATCACAGCACCATAGGGCTCATAGGTGGTACGTCGGATAACGATGCCAGCTGAGTCAGTCTCAGCGACCGGTGACCCTAACGCATCGGTGTGGATATAGGTAATCGTCTCCGCAGCAGCCTGATTGAACAGCCCACCCAGAATCAGCGCGGCCCCGGCAGCGGTCCGAATCAGCAGCGTCCTCATTCCTGCGTCCATCGAGTCCACCTCAGTTCGACCAGGCCGAGCACGCCTGCGCATTGCAGGCACGAACGACGTAGGCTGCATCGCATCGAGTGTCCAGCTCGTAGCCTGCCCCCGTGGTCGTATAGGTCGCACCACCGCGGGACGAACGCACCTGGTAGTAGGTTGCACCAGTGGAAATATTCCAGACGATGGAGCACAGCTGAGGTTGATTCTTGGCGATCCTCACGCCGGTCGGAACCGGAGGCGCACTGGAGATGACGATCTGACCCGACACGGAACTCGGCCCGCACCCGGCAGGATTGCAGGCACGACCACGGTAGAAGAACGTCCCACCACCGCCTTTGCTCAGGGTGACGCTGCGTTCACCCGCGATGGTGCTCCAGTTGGCATTGTCGGTGCTCTCGTCGATCTCGTAACGAGACGCCTCTGCCACTTCCAGCAACGCGACGGAGTAACCCACTCCCATGCCCGCTGTTCCAGGCACCCGGATCTCGGGAGCGGCCGGAGGACCAATCACGCGCACACCCGCTACCGCCGACCATGGGCCGCATCCAGCAACATTGCAACCACGCACCTGATAATCCCACTGACCAGGCCAACGGCCGCCACGCGCCACCGAGGTAGCGCCATCCTCCTGAGCAAGGCCGAAGCCACCACCATTGAACTGTTCCATCAACTGATAGCTTGTCGCTGCGGGAATCGCACCCCACCACATGCTCACGGTGGAACTGTAACTCGTGCCGCCAAGGTTGATCCCCGTTGCCTGGACAGGGGGCAGCGTCACGACGATGTTCGCAGTTGAACTGGCCGCACTGCACCCGGCGTCATTACATGCGAACGCACGATAGGCATGACTACCAGCGCTTCGTCCGCTGATGGCCAGCTGAGTGCCGCTGATCCTGTTGATCTCTGTCCACGTGCCACCGTTGAGCTGCTCTTCAATGCGGTAGCTACTGGCTTGAGCCACACTCGAAAGAGAGAGGGTGTAGCTGCCGTTGTAGCTCGCGGCGGGCACGGACACTGTCGGCACGGATGGGGCATACAGCGCGGTAATCGCCGCTTCGGCCGAGTAGGCGCCGCAGCCCTGTGGATTGCATGCTTTGACCCGATAGCGATAGGTGCCTGCAGGCTTGCTGGTCACTTGATAGGTTCGGCCAGAGCCATCAAAGGCCACATTCCAACCATCACCCACGGCCTCTTCAAGCACAAAGCGGGCAGCACCCTGCACCGCTGACCAGCTTAGGGAATAGGTTCCGTTGATACCTTGTGCCGGTGCGGTGATCACCGGTGCAGCTGTGGGAGCAAGCTCCACCTGGATGGAGGCTTCCACACCCCAAGCGCCGCAGACAGTGCCATTGCAGGCACGGCCACGATATCGATAGACGCCGGAGCTTCGCCCGGCCAGCGAAACGTTCAGCGCGGGCCCTTGATAGACAGCCTGCCAGTCTCCGCCATTCGACTCCTGCACCTCGTAACGCTGCGCACCGGCAACGGCTGCCCACTGCACCGCAAACGCGCCGTCCGCGCTGTAACCCGGAACCGTTACGACCAATGCTGCAGGCGCGATATCCACAGCACGCTTGGCAACGAGGCTGCCGTTGAGCTGGATATAGTCAAAGCCCTTCGCCTGGCGCTGGTCGTGCTGATAGCGCAGCACGCCATCCTGCCCATACAGGGAGCGAATGTTGCCAATGGTTGCGCTGGCCAAGGTACGACGGCCATGTGCATCGTACTGATAAGCCTCCTTGCCATCGACCTCGCGCAGGCGATTGCCATAGTCGAACCGGAACGCCACGCCGTTGCGGATCTTCAGATTGCCCTGCGCGTCATACCCCAGCCCGGTCACGGTCGCACCACTGTCGACATCCCGCACGTTCGTCAACCGATTGTTGAAGTCGTATTCAAAGGACTGCCGCCGCGCGCCGACGTTGGCGGCCACGATGTTGTCCAGAACGTTGTACGCATAGCTTGCGTTTCCGAAGCTGGCTGCCGTCACCGCGGTCAGACGATCCAGACCGTCATAGCGCATGTCGCGGTTTCCAGGGGCTGCCGGCAGGCCGTCACTGATGGCCGCCACATTGCCATTGGCATCGTAATCGTAGCCATCATCGATGACCTTGCCACCGGCACCACTGTCGGTGCTGCGATCGGGAAGGCCGCGCGCGTTCTGCGTCATCTGATGCACGACGCCGTTACCATAGGTGAAGCCGCTCATGCCGCCGTTCGCGTAATAGCGCACGTTGGTGGCGAAGGTTCCGGCGCGCGTCGGCTGCCCCAGCGCATTCGGGCCGTAGGCGATCGTCAGGCCGGACGGCTGCACATGAGTTGCCAAGGCGCCGTTCGCATCGTAGCCATAGCCCAGTGCCCAGGGCTCGCCGCCGTCGTAGGCCACGCTCTCGGACGTAGGCAGCCCGCGTAGGTTGTAGGTGTAGTCGTTGGTGGTGACGGCGCCGTTGTTGCGGGTCTGCACACGCTTCACTTTCCCGCCAGGCCAGTAGTTCCAGTCCTGATCACCCTGGCCATCCGAGAAGCGCAGCGTCAGCAAACGATTCATGCTGTCGTAGGTGCGGTCAGCCCGTGAAGGCGACGCATAGGCAGCCTCGCTGTCGCATTGAGGGCCCAGCAACGTCAGGCCCGAGGCAGACCAGAGCAGATTGCCTGCAGCGTCATAGCCCATGCCGGTCGCACCCGTTTCGGGCTCCATGCTCTTGCACAGTCGCTGGGCGCCGTCATAGACGTACTGCCGCCGCACACTGATGCTGCCATCGCCGTTGCGTCGCAGGATCGACAGCGGCTTACCCAGCGTGTCGCGCTGAATCTCCGTCACCACTCCCTCAGCGTGGAGAATCCGGATGGGCGTGTCCTGGCTGGGCTTGCCGTACATCAGGTAGTCGGTGGTGGTGGCAATGCCGCGCGGATTGGTCACCCTTACGCTGCCTCCACCGAGCTGCTCGGTGGTCGTGACAAGCCGGCCCAGTTCGCTGTCCTGCTCGCTACGGTTGGGGCGCCCGAGCGCGTCATAGCCGGTATGGGTGCCGGGCAGCGCCGAGCGGAAGTCGGACGCCGCGCGCGTCGGATAGGAGGTGAAAACCAGGCGCCCATTGCTGTCATAACGGGTCACCGTCTGGCGCAATGTACCGCCACGGTCCGCAGCGTCGAACGACTCTTCCAACACTGGGCGCCACAACCCATCGTAGTACGTCACCGCGCGTGCGTTGCCGGTACTGGACTCGCGCTTCCAATGTCCCGCTTCCAGCCCGATCTCCGCTCCCGGCACCTGGAAGAATCGCGTTGTAGAAGGATTCCAGGCCACGCTGTCATTGGCGGCCTGGGTCGCCAGTACGATCCGGCCCATCCCGTCGTAGTCGAAGCTTCGGCTGGCACCATTGGGCTCCACCGCCGTGCGCACCCAACCATTGTCGTCGACCTGCAGCGAGGCACTGCTGCCGTCCGGGTACGCAACAGTCTGCGGCAGACCACGCTTCCAGCTGCCCAGTGCAATGGCATTGCCGTTGCCGTCGGTCACGGAGGCGAGCGTGCCATCCGCGTGGTAACCCAGCGCCTGCTGCAGCATGCCGAAGGCGTAGGTACGCTGCGGGCGCGCCAACGCGTCGAAGTCAGTGCGCTCGGTCTCGATCTCGACGCCACCAACGGTCTGTGTACTGCGCCCGACCTGGCCGAGTATCCAGCGGCCGGTGTCGTCGAAGTAGGTGGTTCTCAGCGTCCGCGAGCGCCCCAACGAGTTGCTCTCGGTCTGCACCACCGGCCGCACATGCACATCGAACTGATCTGTCGTGTTGACGAAGCTGACGCCATCCTGGCTGAGAACGGACTGCTTCAAGGGACGCGCCCTCACCGCGAACGCATCATCCGCTGCAGACAGCAGACCATAGCTGTCAGCGAACGGCATCGTGGGCGCATCCGCCTCGGTAACGTAGCTGTTGCTAACGACCTGGACGATCGTTCCGTCAGGGGCGCGGACAGCCTCTTCCAACAGCTGACCTTCGTTCTCGTCAATCTTGATTCCGAACACGCGATGGCGGCGGGTGCCATCCGGTTCAACGACGGTGGAAACCGCAGCATCGGCACGCGAGTCGTAACCGCCGCCTTCAAATGACCAGGCCTGGGCGCTCAACCCCGGCCCAGACAAAAGCTTCCGCTTGATTGCATAGAGGTCGAACGAAGCCGAGGCGCGCTGGTAGTAACGGGTACCCAGTTTTGCGCAGGCGTTTGCACCGATACCCGTGCGGATGCGCCGAACGTACTCAAACTCGAATTCGCCGCGCGCGCCCGCTGGATGGGTCGCGACCAACGTAAACGTCGAAGGAATGAACGATGGTTTGGTGCAACGCGTCGGGTTTCCATCCCAGGATCCATACTCGGGGTTCAGTCCGCCAAACTCGTCAGGTGCGCTGTACTCATAGGTGTAACGCGAACCGTCCGGCTGGACCACCGCGCGCAGGCTTGGCCAGCGCGCGAATCCCAGCGCCCCGGCTCGCGCGTTGTACTCATAGCGCCAGGTGCGGCCATTGGCGGTCGCACTGGTGATTTCGTCACCAGCGTAGGCGATGTCGATGGCACGCCCATCGTTGCTTCGGATCCCGACCAGCTTGTCTCCGGCATAGTCGTAGGCGACCCAGTTGCCGTGGCGGTCTTCGACCCGGCTTGCCATCAGCAACACCCGCACCATTCCGAAGCTCGAGCCACCGAAGTCCATCGGCCCGACCCAACGCTCGATTCCCACGTCGAAGAAGTACCGGTTGCCCTCGCCATCCACCCCAAGAAATCCTTCACCTGGATAGCCGTTGGCGGTGGCTGGCAGGCAGGAGAAACGGAGATTACCCCGCGTTCCCCAGTTGTAGATGGCGCCATCGGTCGGCCGCGGATTGACCGTGCCGGCTGCGCCGATATAGAGGAGCTCCTGGTCGGAGCCACCGGGGATGTGTGCCTTGTTGCCGGTCCAAACTTCGTACAGATTCGCGATGGTCGGAACCTTCGGGTAGAAGGGCTGACCACAGCGTTGCGTCGCCCCGTTGCCCCCGATGTTCCATTTGCTTGTGGCTTCGAACGTCCCATCGATGAAGGGGACATCGATGTCCCAGCTACCGAATCCGCCCAGTGGCTGGCGGTCCTTGAATGAGCCTATCGACAAGCGGCGCTGCAGCCGCACCGGCAAGGCAGAGTTGCCAGGGAATTCAACGTCGGTAACCACGAACTCGGTCGCGCCGGAGCTTGGATTGATCTTCTCGCCGAACAGTTCCGATGTCAGCGGCGAGAGCATCTCACCTGTCCGGATCCGCTTGTTGTATTCGGTATGCGGGGTCAACGGGCTGCTTGCGACAGCCGACCAGACCATACCCACCAATACCGTCCCCAACACCCCCCGCAACGGCCAATTGCGCATGGAACATCCCTCTTTCCAGATGCGTCGGCAAACGGACTACGCACATCCGCCGACCTGTCCTGGCGTCATGTTCCGGCCAACCTGCAACTGCGCCGTCCCTTGCGCCCCTATGATTCAGAGAGGCGCAAGCCCCTCCTTCACCCCAGCTTCATATGATATTCATTCAAAGTAAAGACCCTACCCGCCTACAAGTGCGCCGCGACGCCTACTCATCCCCCACCCGGTTCGCACACACCCGCCCCTCGGCGAAATCCCGCAGGTTCCCCAGCGTAATCGCCGAGATCTCCTGCAGCGCCTCCACGGTGAAGAAGCCCTGGTGGCCGGTCACCAGCACGTTGGGGAAGGTCATCAGGCGCTGGAAGGCCTCGTCGTCGATGATCTCGCCGGAGAGGTCCTGGAAGAACAGCGCGCTTTCCTGCTCGTACACGTCGATGGCCAGATGACCCAGCCGCCGTGACTTCAGCGCGCGGATCACCGCATGGGTATCGACCAGCCCGCCGCGCGAGGTGTTGACCAGCATCGCGCCGGTCTTCATCCGCGCCAGCGAGGCGTCGTTGATCAGGTGCTGGGTATCGGGCGTCAGCGGGCAATGCAGCGACACGATATCGGCGCGCGCCAGCAGTTCATCCAGCCCAACCATGTCGCCCACGCCGGCGAAGGCCGGCGATGGATACGGGTCGTGCCCCAGCACGATGCAGCCCATGCCCCTGAAGATGCGCGCAGTAGCCAGGCCGATCTTGCCGGTGCCGACGATGCCGACCGTGCGCCCGTGCAGGGTGCGCCCGAGCAGGCCATCGAGCATGAAGTTGCCTTCGCGCACGCGGTTGTAGGCGCGATGGGTCTGCCGGTTGAGGGTCATCACCAGCGCCAGTGCATGCTCGGCCACGGCCTCGGGCGAATAGGCAGGAACACGGGCCACGAAAAGATTCAGCGCTTTCGCGGCGACGAGATCCACGTTGTTGAAACCGGCGCAGCGCAGCAGCACGGCGCGCACGCCCAGCGCATGCAGCGCGTGCAGTACCGGCGCGTCCAGGCGGTCATTGACGAACACGCATACCGCGGCGCATTCCTGTGCCAACGCAGCGGTATGCACGTCCAGCGCGGCATCGAAGTACACGAACACAAAGCCCTGCCCGGCCGCATCGCGCTGGTTGGCCTCGCCGAGGAAACGACGATCGTAGGGGCGGGCACTGAAAACGGCGATCTGCATGACGGGGCCTGGCTGGAGTTCCCTGCCGACCATACCGCAGCACCTGCCCTGATGGGATGGCCCCGGCGATACGCATATCGCCGGGGCCGGGTACCACTTAGAACCGATAGCCCAGGCCCAGCATCACGCCGTTCTGGATCTGCCCGTCGCGGCGCTCACCGACGTAGTCGGCCATGATCGACAGGCGCTCGCTGGCACGACTGGTCACGCCCAGGTTCCAGGCCAGCACCTGCTCACCCACGGCCTGGCTGCTGGCACCAAACACTAGGTCCGGGGCCGCAGCAAAGCCGGTGCTGTAGCGCGCCTGGGTGTCACCCAGTTCCTTCTGCCAGACCACGCGGGCACGCGGGGTGATGCGCTCGCCGTTGTTGCCCTCGAAGGTCTTGAACAGCTGCAGGCCGGCACCCACACGAATGCTCTCCAGGCTGCCGCTGCGGCCGAGCAGCGCACCGGCGCCCTGCCCCTCGTTGAAGCGGGTGGCCGAAGTGCGCGCGTAGTCCACCACCGGCAGCAGCGGCTGGATCACCAGGCCCTTGCCGGTGGTGAAGGAGAACGCGTGTTCGACTCGCGCCGAGATCGCATCGTTGCTGTATCGGGCGCGCAGCGGCTGTTGCAGGCCATCGATGGCCGAAAGGCTGCGGCGGGTGTCATGCCGCAGGTCGGTGTAGCGCACGGCCGCCGACAGATAGCCCCGCGAATAGGTCGCATCCAGATAGCCGCCCACATCCAGCGCGCGTACGTCGCCACTGAAACCGGAGCCATCGCTGGCCTTGGTCGACATGTCCGCCGCGGCCACGCTGACCCCCAGCGTGACACGGTCATCGGCCACGCGGGTGTCGGCACCGACCACGATGCCACCGATGTTGTGGCTCAGGCCGGCCACGCCGCCGTCGGCATCGATGCGGCCATGGCTGGCGAAACCGCGTGCCCACAGGCCATGGCTGCGCCCCGCCACGCGGCTGTCGCCAGCAGCCTCGCCCGCCGGCTCGACCAGATGCATGGCCAGCTGATTGAACAGGCTGCCATGGCGCATGCCCGGCTGCGCTGAGACCGACTGCGCCGCCTGCGAAGCCAACCCGTCTGCATCGCCGCCACTGCGCATCGCTGCCTGGTGCTGCTGCACGACGTTGCCGATGCTGCCGATCAGTGCATTGTCGGCCAGGCGCAGGCTGGCGTGCGCGTCACCGCGCAGGGCGCCAGCCTGCTGTGCGATCACATCTCGGTCAGCGAACTGCAGCGCGCCGAGCAACGACTTCAGGCCGCTGTCCTGCCGGTCCGATGCAGCGGCCAGCGCGCGCCCCAGGCCGTCGCCGGAGGTGCCGTTGGTGAACAGGCCCAGCTGGTCGAAGCCTGGATTGGCAGTCAACCACAGGCCATCGGCGGTCTGGTTGACGTTGAAGCTGAGCAGCGAATTGTGGCGCGGGCGGAACACTTCACCGGCCGTGATGCTGGCGCTGTAACCGGCATCGCCCAGCCGCACGGCATCCTGGAAGCCCCCCTGGTAGATCGGTCCTTCCACCAGGTCGCGACGGTAGGTGCCGGCATAGAAGCCCTGGGCCACGTTCAGCGCCAGATGTGCGCCCTGCGCGATCACAAGCGCGCCCTCCTCGGAGCCGCCATCGTAGAAGCTGCCCACGCGCAGGCGGCCACTGCCGGCACCACCCGCTTCGGTAACATCGAACAGCACCTGCCCGCCGGGCATGATGTTGACGTAGCCGTGGGTCACCAGATCACCGCCACGCGGCATCAGCGTGCCGAACACGCGCAGGCGGTTGAAGCCATCCTCGCGGTAGGACGGGCCGGTGCCATCCAGCAACGCATCGCTGTCGGTGCCGACCGATGCGATATCGCCATGGCCGACCACGATGCTGCCCGGCATCACCCGCAGTTCGGGGGTGCGCAGCGCACCACCCTCCAGTGCGATGGTGCCGTTGTCCACCAGAATGAAATCGGCGCCAGTGGTTTCGGCGGTGCGCCAGGTGGCGCCGTTGCTGACACGGATCACGCCCGCCGAACTGGCCAGGGTGGACGCATCCAGATCGGCCAGCCGCAACTGGCCGCGCAGCTCATCCTGGAGGTCGGGATCGGCGAGCAGCTGTTGCAGCGACTGCGTGCCGATGCCGTTCGGCCCCCGCGTGGAGACGTTGTACAGGCTCACCGCGTAGTTGATGTAGGTGCTGGCCCAGTCGGTGTTCCAGCGCGCGAAATCGTCGTCGACGAAGGCCTGCAGCTGGCGCGCGGTGCGCAGGTAGCCCGGGTTGATGTCGCCGCTGACGTTGCTGGTGACACGGAGGGTGTCGCCCGGATCGCGATAGCCTGCCGTGTTGATGATGTTGTTGCCGCGGATGTCCTGGCTCGGGAACGACTCCAGCTTGCTGCCGCTGCCATCCGGATCGAAGGTGACCGACGTACCCGTGGTGCGCGCCGGGTCGCGGAATACCAGCAGGCCATTGGGTTGAACCACTTCATACATCGCCTTGTGCAACAGGCCCGCATCCATGCCGCCGCCGTAGTTGCCTGTGTAGATCTGGGTCATGCGCGCTGACGGCGCATAGGTGATCTTGCCGCCACTGCTGGCGGCATGGATCTGCACCGAGTCGACCAGTGGCAGATCGCCGCCGAGGTAACGGTTGACGCCACCGGACTGCATGATCGAGCAGGACGAGATGCAGTGGCCGGACACGATGGTGTCCAGGCCCTGGGTGCGGATCACCGCCTGCAGCCACTCGCCAGCGATCAGCGCGCCACCATTGGATGTGCGCAGCACGACTTCGCGGATCGGACGGCCTTCAGCCTGTGCCTTGGCCAGCAGCGCGGGCAGCGCCACCACGTCGGCGACGGTGACGCCGCCGCTGAGGAAGACGCGATCGTCCCGCACGTGATAATTCATTGCCATGACGTCATCAACCGCCGCCATGGCGGTGATGCCCATCAGCCCGGCCAGGGCCAGGCTCAACTTCGAATGCTTCATGTGTTCTCTCTCCACCCGCAACACACGGGTCAGGAGTTCAACGTCCGGGCGGCGCAAACTCCCCCAGCGCACCAGCCCCCGAAACATGAATGCATTCACAATGGAATCAGGGGCCATGCACACTCTTCCCCATCCGGTCATCGTCGCGTAAAACTCGAAGACGCACCCGCCACCGACGCCCGAGGCCAGCCCTGTCCACGCCCTCTCCTCTGATCCATCGCGCGCCGGACCTGTCCGTGCCGACGGACGCGTTCATTGCGTTCGTACGGGAAGAACGCGCGCCGTTGTGCGCTTTCCTGCGCACGCGCGGCGTTGGGCCGGAGGATGCCGAGGACATCGCGCAGGACTGCATGGAGCGGCTGATCCGCTATCGCGCGCACAGTGCCGACGAGCTGCGGTTGCTGCTGTATCGTATCGCCCGCAACCGCCTGGCAGACCGCGGCCGCTCGTCGCAGTCGCGGCCACACCTGTCTCTTGCCGAACACGATGGCGGCGACGAGCCCTCCAGCACGTCGCCCGATCCATTGCGCCAGGCCGAGTCCGGGCAGATGCTGTCCCTGCTGCGGCAGGCCCTGTTCAAGCTGCCCGAGCGCGCGCGCGAGGTGTACCTGCTCAACCGGATCACCGGCATGAGCTATACGCAGATCGCGCGGCACTGTGGAATCACCGCCAAGACCGTGGAAAAACATATCGCCCGCGCCCTGCAGGGCCTGCGCCAGGAACTCGGATCGGATCCGCTGCACAACGACAGGGACAACGGATGAGTCACGCCAGACCCAGGGAAGACACCCTGCTGTTTGAACGCGCCAGCGCCTGGGTGGCGCGGCTGGAGGCTCCGGACTGCACGCCGGGCGAGCGAGAGAGGTTCGAGGACTGGCTGGCCGAGGACCCGGCCCATGTCAGCGCCTGGATCCAGGCCGAGACCCTGTTCCAGCGGGGCGAAGAACTGGCCGCCGACCCGTGGCTGCGCACCGCCGCAGCACGTGCGGCACGGCCGGCGCAGCGTCGCTGGCTGCCGGCAGTGGCCGCCGCCGCAGGCGTCTGCCTGGCCATCGGGATCGGCTGGATGGTCGCCATCGACGGCAACCCCACACCGCTGCGCTATGCCAACGATTCCCACCAGCCCCGGCAGCAGACGCTGGCCGATGGCAGCGTGGCCACGCTGGATGCGGGCACCACGCTGCACGCCCGATTCGGTTGGCGCCATCGCAACCTGGTGCTGGAACGGGGCCGCCTGCAGCTGCAGGTCGCACCGTCGAGCAAAGCGCTGCAGCTGCGCGCCGGCGACAGCACCATCCGCGACATCGGCACCACCTTCCAGGTGGAGCGCCTGAACGACGGCCTGGTCGAAGTCGCGCTACTGGAAGGTGCGGTGGAAGTCAGCAATGGGGGGGGCCAGCACACCCTGGCACCCGGCCAGCAGCTGCAGGTGCTGCCCTCGGGCCGCTTCCAGCCCGGCCCGGCGCTGTCGTCCAATGCCGCTGCCGAAGGCTGGCTGAAGGGACAGCTGGTGTTCGATGCCACGCCGCTGTCGATCGTGGTCGAGCGCATGAACCGCTACGGTCGCACGCCGCTGGTGATCGCCGATCCCGAGATCGCCAGCCTGGCCGTGAGTGGCACCTTCCGTGCCGGCGATGCGCAGGAACTGCTGTCGGCGCTGGAACTGGGCTGGTCGGTGGCTGGCCAGGCGCGACCGGATGGCGCGCTGGAACTGCGCCGCACGTACTGAGGAGGCCTGCAGTGAAGGCAGTACCAGGCGCGCTGCGGGAGGGGCTGCTCCGCACCCTGTTCTGCTTCGCACTGAGCTTCGCCGCGCTGCCCTCTGCCGATGCAGCCGAACAGGCCGGCACCCTGGAGGTCGATGTGGGTTCAGGCCCGCTCGCACCTGCCCTGCAGCAATGGGCGCGCCAGAGTGGCATCGCCCTGCTGTTCGATGCGCGTGAACTGGATGGCCTGCGCACGGCCGGCACCCATGGCCATAGCGACGCGGCCGCGGCCCTGAAGGAACTGGTCGCCGGCATGCCGGTGACCATCCTGCGCACGCCTGCCGGTGGATTCGTCGTCCGCCGCACCCGGCCGGCACCGCCATCGCCACCGCCGGTCGCAGCGCGTGCGATGCCCGCGGCACCGTCGCCGGGCAGGGTGCCCGAGACGCCACCGCAGGTGGAGCTGGCGCCGATCCATGTCACCGGCAGCCGGCTGCCGCGCACCTCCGTGCAGACCACGCTGCCGGTGACCATCATCGACCGCGATGACATCCTGCGCAGCGGTTACGGCAGCCTGTTCGACCTGCTGCGGCACTTGCCGGGCATGAACGGCCACCCGGCAATGAGCACCTCGCGCAGTGGCGATTCGCAGTACCTGCCGGTGGGTGCGGCCACCACCACCAGCCTGGACGGCATGGGACCGCGTGCGACCTTGTTCCTGGTCAATGGCCGGCGCCTGCCACGCTATCCGATGGTGTCGCTGGAACAGGGCGGGCTCACCGACCTGGGGGGCATCCCGCTCAGCTTCGTCGAGCGCATCGAACTGGTGCGTGGCGGTGCATCGGCCATCTATGGAGCCGACGCGATGTCCGGCGTGGTCAACATCATCCTGCGTGACCAGGCAGATGGCCCTGAAGCCATGCTGCAGACCGGCCTGAGCGGGCGCGGCGACGCCGGCCAGTATCGCCTGCAGGCGGCCACCGGTGGCGTGCGCGACGGAGGGGACCGCTGGTTCGCTGGCATCGACCTGCATCGCATCGACCACGTGGCCGGCGATCGCCGCGAATGGCATGCGGAAACCTCGCAGTACCTGATCGGCGCGTTCCGCGATGGACGCTACTGGCCGGCAACGCGCTGCGAAGGGCCATTGAAACGGCGCGATGGTGCCTGCTGGTTCGACAGCGCACGCCCGCGTTCGCTGCAACCGGCCTCGGACACCGCCTCGGCCTACCTGCGCTATCGGCATGAGCGCGGCGAGGGTCGCTATGCCTACGCCGAGGCACGGGCCAGCCACAACCGGCAGCGCTTCGACCTCGGCCCGACCGCCGTAGCCATCGGACTTTATGGGTTCACCTTCAACAGCGTGCTGCGCGAAGCCGGCAACGTGCGTCCGCATGTACGTGCCACCGATGCCGACGTCACCTTCGGCATCGGCCGCGACCAGGGCCGCCGCAGCTGGGATGCCGGCATCAGCGCACAGCGCAGCGATGTCACTCTGACGACGTCCGGCACCGTGCGCGCCCAACCACTTTTGCGCGCGGCCGAGACGCTGGATTTCCTGCCCGGCTTCACCTCGTTGCCGGCAGAGACCGCCGCGCAGTTGTTCCCGTCGATCCGCAACCGCGGGCGCACCGAGCAGTGGCAGGGCTGGTGGGGCATGCAGCGCGAGTTGATGCCATTGGCCGGCGGTGCTGCACAAGTGGCCACCGGCATCGACCTGCGCCAGGAACGCTGGACGTCGCATCCCGACGCGCTGCTGAGCCAGGGCGACCTGGCGCTGGGCCTGCCACAGGAACAACGCCACCTGTCACGCCGCAGTGGCGGTGCCTACGCCGAACTCGGCCTGCCATTGGCGCGCACGCTGCGCATGGACCTGGCAGCACGCTGGGACCGCGATGGCGATTACCAGGCTTTCTCGCCCCGCGTGGGCGTACGCTGGAGCCCGACACCGCAGTGGTCATTCCTGCTTGCCACCGGGCGCGGCTACCGGGCCCCCAGCCTGTTCGAGCAACGGCGGCCGCCGGGCTATTTCGGCGCGATCGAACTACCCGCCTCCAGTGCACTGCCCGACTGCGCGCAGAGCAACGGCAACGGACGCTGCAGCGTAACCGTGGACGTGGTGGAGAACGATGCGCTGAAAGCGGAGCGGTCGCGCAGTCATTCCTTGGGTGCGACCTGGACACCGACCGATGCGTTCTCACTGTCGCTGACCCACAACATCGTCGAACTGCGCAACGAGATCCTGGCCCTGCAACCGGCCGACGCAGTGTGGAATTCAAGCACGTGGGAGTTGGACGAGGACGGCAACCTGCACAACCTGCGCCTGTCCTTCGACAACATCGGCCGCACCACATCGCGCAACCTTGTTCTGCGCGGGGAGTACCACATCGACACCGGCAGCGCCGGCCAGTGGCTGTTCTCCGTCGATGCATTGAAACAGCAGGAGCTACGCCGCGAGCGTGGCCACGAAGCGACGGTGGACCTGCGTGGCCATGTCACGCCAGCGATGGCCGCCGTGCTCAATGTGCAGTGGCAGAACAGCAACTGGGACATCGCCCTGCGCGGCAACCAGGTAGGGCGCACGCGTGCCTGGCTGCCCGGTGCGGAATGCCCGGAGGAACAGCGCGAGCAGAACCATTGCATGAATCCGCGGCAGCTGCGCTGGAACCTGCATCTGGCAAGGCGGCTGGGGCCGCGCGTGGTCGCCGCGCTGGACGTGCACAACGTGCTCGACACGCAACCGGTGAACTACCTGGTCGGCAATGGCGGCCAGATGCCGGGGCTGGACGATCCACTTGGCCGCTACTTCCTGCTGACCCTGCAGATCCGCTGAGCGTAGTACCCTACGCGCCCTGTTCCATCGGTCCCCCACCACCCCATGAAGGCCTATCTCTGGTTCTGGGGCGCGTTCCTGCTGTTCTTCGCGTTGCCCTTCCCGTGCATCCTCTACTTCGGCACGTCGTGGCCGGTGCCACTGGCCGACCGCAGCGCGCCATGGCTGGCCCTGCTGCTGCTCGCGCTGTCGCTGGCCCTGTGGCTCGCGTTGCTGCTCGCCTTCCTGCACCACCTGCTGCTGGGCCCGCCGCGCGCGCTGCATCGGGTGCGCACCATCCTGGCCGACGGTGAGCCACGTGAGGCGTTGATCGAACAGGCCGAGCAGACCGGCGTGCACGTGCGCGGCTTCGCGCAGTGGAAGCTGCAACTGGGCTTCCAGAACCTGTCCGGCACGCCGATCAACGAGCAGATGCTGGTGGTGGACAGCAAACCGCAGCTGCAGCGTTTCGTGGCCGGCCAGCGCATCGAGGCTCGCCTGAGCCGGATGCCGGGTGCGTTCCCCAATGTGGTGCTGGACGGTGCCCAGCCCGAACTTGATGTCGCCAGCCTTTGGCGCCGCGGCGCCGGAGCGGTCATCGGCATCGTCGTGGTTGCCAGCGCCTACGTGCTCGCCTATCGGCTGCAGAGCGAGGGCCTGGGCTGGACGTTCCTGTCCTTCGGCCACCCACTGCTGGTGTGCCCGCTGGTGTTGTGCGGCTACGCCCTGGGTCTGCGCGTCCTGGGGCGCCTGCTGCAGGCCGATGCACGCGGCGACGCGCTGAAGTACCGCGGCATCGGCGTGGATGCGAAGGTGCTGAAGCTGCGCCAGACCGGCACCTACCTCAACGAGCAGCCGCAGGTGGAGTTCCAGCTGGAATACATCGACCGCGAAGGTGGCGTACAGCAGGTGAGCGTGCGCCGCTTCATCCCGTTGATCGAGCTGGCCAACCTTCCACGCGAGCAGGTCACGTTGCTGTACGACCCGGAAGATCGCGGCAACGTTCGCCTGGAGGGTGTATGAAGCAGCCCCCCTCGACGCGACTGGTATTTTCGATGGTGCTGCTGTTGCTGGCCGGCGTCGCCGTTGCCGGCGGGGCACTGCAGACCCTTGCCGAAACGATGGGCCATCCGGTGCAGGATGACCGCGCAACCACGCCGATCACCACGCCCCCACCGCGCGAGCGGCCTGCTTCGCTCGCACCGATTCCCGAACCGCGGTCGATGCCGATGCCCGAACGCAGCAACCGCTTGTTCGATGCGGACTACCTGCTGGCCGCCCGCCAGGCACTGGAACAGATGCCAGCCCTGGCCGGGCACCGGTTGATGGTGTTCCACAGCATCCACTTCTACGACGACGGCCGCATCAATCTGGACCTGGTCGATCCGCAGCAACCCACGCACGTGGACAGCTACCACTTCGAGCACGGCCAGTGGCGTAAGGGCGAGCCGGTCGATCCGCAGCGCTTCGCGCCCACCATCACCCTGCGCCGCAGCAGCACGGCGCTGGCCAACATTGATTTCGAGGCGGTGCCACGCGTCGCCCAGGCGCTGCAGGCGCAGCGCAACGCGCTGATGGCCACGCCGGGTGACGTCGGCCACGTCTATGTGATCGTGCGCAAGGGTGGCAAGCTGGTGTGGCTGCCGGATGAAGTCGCCGGCGATCGCCAGTCCGCACGGCTCTCGTTCGACGCACAGGGCCGTTCCGGCAACGCGAGCCTCCGATAGTCAACGCAAAGAGGGGACGGAGGGGATTAAGTCGTTTGCGCCTTGGTGCCGTCTGCGACTTAATCCCCTCCGTCCCCTTTTTCTATTTCACCGAACGGGCGATGGCGTACTGCGCGCCGTAGTAGGTGGACAGCACCAGCAGGCTGGCCAGCGGCAGGCCCCCGGCGAAGCGGTCCCAGGCCAGCAGCGAATCGCTGGCGGCGAACAGCAGCGCACCGGCGGCCGCCCAGCGGGCGCTGCTGGCTTCCATTGCATCGGTGTGCGGTCGCCGCCACTGGCGTGCGAGCGCCAGTACCGCCATCGATGCCAGCACCACCACGTATGCCAGCACCGGAATGCGCATCGGTGCGGGCAGGTGCGGCCACAGCCCAAGCACATTGAGTACAGCGAACGCACCGAGCAGGATGCTGGCGGCGAGCAGGCCACGCCCGGCACGCAGGCCCTCACGGAAGGCGACGATGTAGCAGAGGTGCGCCAGCAGGAACGCCACCAGCCCCGGTACGAACGCGTCCATCGGCAACATCAGCGCGATGTCACCCACGCACGACAGCAGCATGCCGGCCAGCACCGCGCGCCGGTAGGACGGCCGCGCAGGATCACGCACCCGCCAGGCGATGGCAGCGATCAGCAGCGTGGTCGCCGGCTTCGCCAGCCAATGCAGCCAGCGCCCGTCACCGTGCAGGAACGCGCCGATGATGGCGAGGACCGCCATCAGAAGGATCCCGACGTCGCGCACGCGCGCTGTCATCGCGCCTTCCACAGATCCGCCAGACGGTCAGGCTTGCCGGCAATGCGCTCCAGCACCGGATACTGCAGGCCACCGTGGTAGTCGATGTTCATCGTGTCGATCCGATCGAACTGCTTCACCAGCAGCACGATCGGCGCCTTGTCCTTGGCCGCCGTCGCCACCGCATCCTTCAAGCGCTGGCTGCTGTACTCGCGCCCGCCAACCGCGATCACCTTCATGCCGGGTGCAAGACCGGCGTTGAACGCCGGGCTGTCCCAGATCACGTCGCCGACCACGCCGCTGTCGAGCACGGTCGCGCCCAGCGAGTACGCCAGCAACGCCGCCTTGGCGCGTTTCTCCTGTGCCTTGTAGGCGTCGTTCGGGGTATCGCGGTAGACCAGCTTCCAGCCCGCCAGTTCCAGCCCCCCGGTCAACGAACCGTGGCCGTCCAGGCGCCCGCGCAGGAACGTCGCCCAGTCGTAGCGCGCGATGCCGTTCAAGGTCGCCACCACGTCGTCGAAGGTGTACGGGTTGACGTCCCAGTCGCCGTTGCCGACGCCGAAGAACGCACGCGCGAAGTCATCCAGGCTGCGACGGTTGCCGCTCAGCGCGCGCAGCTTGCCCTCCACTTCCAGCCACAGCATCTGGCCACCGGAGTAATAGTCTTCGCTCATCTGGTAGTTGCGGTACGGCAACGTCCGGCGCTGGGCGATGGTCGGGTCGTTGGTGGTGTCCTGCAACGGCCGCCACGCCAGGCCCGGACGGCCGCGATCATAGGTCGCGGCCACATTGGCCAGCATGTCGCGTGCCTGCGCGACCGACCACAGCCCAGAGCGCGCCGCCAACACCTGCCCCCAGAACTGGGTCTGCCCCTCGTATACCCACAGCAGGCTGTCACCCATCGGCGTGTTGAAGTTGGCGGTGGCCAGGTCAGCGCCACGGCGGTATTTGCCGTTCCAGGAATGGGTGTACTCGTGCGGCAGCAGATCGCGCATCCAGGCGTTGTCGTCCCACTCGGTGAAGTAACCCGGGTCGGCGCTGTTCTCGCTGGAGCGGTGATGCTCCAGGCCGATGCCGCCAAGACGGTCGGTCAACGCCAGCAGGAATTCATAGTGGTTGTAGTGACGCGCACCGTAGAGCTTGTCGGCCTGCTGCACCAGCGCGCGGTGCATCATGATCTGCGCCTCGCTCGGCTTCAGCGACTTGGCTTCGTCGGCAAACACATTGAGGTGCACCGGCACCTTCGCGCCCGGATCGAGATCGATGCGCTGGTAGTGCTCGCCAGCAAACAACGGCGAATCGACCAGATGGTCATACGAGATCGGCTTGAACACCACGGTATCGCCGTCGCGGCGCGCGGTTTCCAGCGCAGTGGCAAACGACCAGCCCTTGGGCAGGGTCACGCTGGCCTGCGCCTGCAGGTCGCGTGCATCGACGCCGGCCGGATACAGCGAGTTGGCATTCCACTGCAGGTTGAGCATCTCCGGGGTCATCACCACCCGCCCCTGGCTGCCCCCCTGCGAGGACAGGAAATCGAAGTGGGCGACGATCTCGCTGACGCCCTCGGGCACGTCCACCTTGAACGCATAGACGTTGTACTGGTCGCGCTGCCAGGCCAGCGGCTTGCCGTTGGCGGTGACACGCAGGCCGGCCAGTTTGTCGATCGGGCCAGTGGGTGAATGGTTGCCGGGAATCCACTGCGGGTACAGCAGGGTCATCGGGCCGGGCTTGGCCGGCACGGTGGCAGTCACCTTGAAGATGCGCCGGGCCAGGTCACGCGCATCCACATCGATGCGCAGCAGTCCTGGGGCTGCGGCATCACCCGATGGCGAGGCCTGCGCCAGCGCGGGCGTGGCGGCCAGCGCGAACAGCAACGACATCGCCAGGGCTCGGGTCTTCATCGGCAACTTCCAGCAGCGGAGCATCCTCCGATGCTAGGCCTGTGCGGTGCCCTGCCCCATGGCCAAAGGTCATGGGCGGTGCGCCCATCAGTGCATGCCAAAGGCGTGCGAACCAAGGTTCGCACCCACCTTGTGCAGTTCTCACCTACCAGAGCCAGGCCGGGTCAGTCGACCAGGCGCAGACGCAGTTCCTTCGGCAGCGCGAACACCATCGATTCCGGCTCGCCGTCCAGCTCGCCCACGCCACTGGCACCCAGCTCGGCCAGGCGTGCCAGCACGCCATCGACCAGCACCTGCGGTGCCGAGGCGCCGGCAGTCACGCCGATGTGCTGCTTGCCCACCACCCACGCCGGGTCGATCTCGTGCGCACCGTCGATCAGGTACGACTCCACACCTTCACGGCGGGCCAGTTCGCTCAGACGGTTCGAGTTGGAGCTGTTCGGCGAACCGACCACCAGCACCAGGTCGCAGCGCTTGGCCAGATCGCGTACGGCGTCCTGGCGGTTCTGCGTGGCGTAGCAGATGTCGTCGTTCTTCGGGCCCTGCATCGCCGGGAAACGCTCGCGCAGCGCATCGATGATGCCGCGCGTATCGTCCACCGACAGCGTCGTCTGGGTGGTGTAGGCGAAGTTGTCCGGCTGGTTGATCTGCAGCGTGGCGACCTGCTCGACATCCTCGACCAGGTAGATCTGGCCGGTTCCGGCTTCGCGGTTCCACTGGCCCATGGTGCCTTCCACTTCCGGGTGACCGGCATGGCCGATCAGCACCACGTCACGGCCGGCACGGCAGTGGCGGGCGACCTCGAAGTGGACCTTGGTCACCAGCGGGCAGGTCGCATCGAACACCTTCAGGCCACGACGCTCGGCTTCCTGGCGCACGGCCTGCGAGACGCCATGCGCGCTGAAGATCACCGTGTTGTTGTCCGGCACTTCATCGAGCTCCTCGACGAAGATCGCGCCGCGCTGCTTCAGGTCGTCGACCACGAAGCGGTTGTGCACCACTTCATGGCGGACGTAGATGGGCGCGCCCAGCGTTTCGATCGCGCGCTTGACGATCTCGATCGCACGATCGACACCGGCACAGAAACCACGCGGGTTGGCGAGCAGCACATCCATCAGTTCAATCTCCCGGCAGCGGCCGGCTTACGGTTTCGGATTGGCATTATCCGCCTTTTTGGCGGACTTGCCGTCGAACAGGCCAAACAGGGCGATGCCGATGGCACCCACCACGATGGCCGAGTCGGCGATGTTGAACGAGGGCCAGGTGTAGCTGCCCACGTACCACTGGATGAAATCGACCACGTGGCCGTGCACCTGGCGGTCGATCACGTTGCCGATGGCGCCGCCGATGATCAGCGCGTACGGCACTGCGGCCTTCCAGTTGCCACGGGCGGTACCGCGCAGCCACCAGGCCATCAGGCCGCTGATGGCGATCGCCAGCGCGGTGAAGAAGTACTTCTGCCAACCACCGGCGTCGCTCAGGAAACTGAATGCCGCGCCGGTGTTGTAGGTGCGGTACCAGTTCCAGAAGCCGTCGATGACCACCACCGGCTGGAACTCCGGCAGGCTCGACAGCACCCAGGCCTTGGACCACTGGTCCAGGCCGATGATGGCCGCCGACAGCAGCAGCCAGACCAGGGCGTTCGGATGCGGACGGGACGCGGCCATCAGAACCAGCTCCGCACTTCGCCGGCGCCGGTCACGTTGCTCACGCAGCGGCCGCACAGTTCCGGATGGTCGGCGTTGCTGCCGACGTCGGCGCGGTGGTGCCAGCAGCGCACGCACTTGGCCTTGGTGGTCGGCTGGGCGCTGACGAACACCTCGTCGGTGGTCGCCGGGCGCACCTGCACGTCGCCACTGATGAACAGGAAACGCAGTTCATCGGCCAGCGGCTGCCAGCGCGCGGCCTGCTCTTCGCTGGCGGCGATGGTGATCTCCGCTTCCAGCGCGGCACCGATCGCACCGTTGGCGCGCATCGGCTCGAGTACCTTGGCCACCTGCTCGCGCACGGCCAGCAGCTGGTCGAAGTCAGCGGCATTGAGCTGGGCATCCGCCGGCAGCGGCGCCAGGCCGTCGTACCAGGTGGTGAACAGCACATGGCCGGCACGTTCGCCCGGCAGGTAGCCCCACAGCTCGTCGGCGGTGAAGGTCAGGATCGGCGCCATCCAGCGGGTGAACGCTTCGGCGATGTGGTACATCGCGCTCTGTGCCGAACGGCGACCGTGCGAATCGGTCGGCATCGTGTACAGGCGGTCCTTGGTCACATCCAGGTACAGCGAGCCCAGGTCCACGCTGCAGAAGTTCAGCAGCAGCTGCACGATCTCGGCCATGTTGTAGCCGTCGTAGGCCGCCTTGATCTTCTCCTGCAGCTCCCAGGCGCGATGCACGATCCAGCGGTCCAGCGCGACCATCTGCTCGAGCGGTTGCAGGTGCCGGGCCGGATCGAAACCGTCCAGGTTGCCGAGCAGGAAGCGTGCGGTGTTGCGCAGGCGGCGGTAGGCGTCAGCATTGCGCTTCAGGATTTCCTGCGACAGCGACATCTCGTTGCTGTAGTCGGCCGAGGCGATCCACAGGCGCAGGATGTCCGCGCCCAGCTTGTTCATGATGTCCTGCGGCTCGATGCCGTTGCCCAGCGACTTGGACATCTTGCGGCCGTGCTCGTCCACGGTGAAACCATGGGTGAGGCACTGCTTGTACGGCGCGCGCTTGTCGATCGCCACGCCGGTCAGCAGCGAGGACTGGAACCAGCCGCGGTGCTGGTCGGAGCCTTCCAGGTACAGGTCGGCCGGCTTGCCGAAGCCACGCGCGGCGAGCACGCCTTCATGGGTCACGCCCGAATCGAACCAGACGTCGAGGATGTCGGTGACCTTCTCGTAGTCGGCCGCTTCGGCGCCGAGCAGCTCGGCGGCGTCCAGCGAGTACCACACGTCGATGCCCTCGGCTTCGACGCGGTCGGCGACCTGCTGCATCAGCTCCACCGAACGCGGATGGATCTCGCCGGTCTGGCGATGGGTGAACAGTGCGATCGGCACGCCCCAGGTGCGCTGGCGCGAGATGGTCCAGTCCGGGCGACCGTCGACCATGCTCTGGATGCGCGCCTTGCCCCAGGTCGGGAACCAGCCGACAGTGTCGATCGCAGCCAGCGCATCGCTGCGCAGGTTGGCCTTGTCCATCGAGATGAACCACTGCGGGGTGGCGCGGAACACCACTGGCGTCTTGTGGCGCCAGCAGTGCGGGTAGCTGTGGCGGATCGGGTGGAAGGCCAGCAGCGCACCGTTGTCGCGCAGCACGCCGACGATGGCCTCCTGCGCCTTCCACAGGTGCTGGCCGGCCAGCACCACCTCACCGGCCGGCGGGGTCGATTCCAGGTACACGCCACGGCCGTCGATCGGGGTCACCTGCCCGGCGTTGTACTTGTCCAGCAGGCCGTACTTCTGGCTGACCACGAAGTCTTCCTGGCCGTGACCGGGGGCGGTGTGCACCGCACCGGTACCGTCCTCGTCGGAGACGTGGTCGCCGTTGAGCAGCGGGATATCGCGCTGCGGATAGAACGGGTGTGCCAGCAGCTGGTTCTCCAGTGCCGCGCCGGTGGTTTCACCGTGCAGCACCACGCTCTCGACGCCGTAGCGCTGCAGCGCGCGCTCGGCCAGCGCGGCGGCCAGCACCAGCCAACGGCGCTTGCCGTTGTGGGCCGGGCCTTCGGCCAGCACGTAGTTGATTTCCGCACCCAGCGACACCGCCAGCGAGGCCGGCAGCGTCCACGGCGTGGTGGTCCAGATCGGTACGGCCACTTCGACGTCGGCCGGCACGCCCACGCCGAACGCCTGGCCGATGGCCTGCGCATCGCGCGCGGCGTAGGCGACGTCGATCGCCGGCGATTCCTTTTCCTGGTACTCGATCTCCGCCTCGGCCAGCGCCGAGCCACAGTCGAAGCACCAGTACACCGGCTTGGCGCCACGCACCAGGTGTCCGTTGGCCACGACCTTGGACAGCGCACGGATCTCGTTGGCTTCGAAGTCGAAGCTCAGGGTCTTGTACGGGTTGTCCCAGTCGCCGGTCACGCCCAGGCGCTTGAAGTCCACGCGCTGGATGTTGATCTGCTCTTCGGCGAACTCGCGGCACTTCTGGCGGAATTCGACGGCGTCGAGCTTGGTGCCGACCTTGCCCCACTTCTTTTCGACCGCGATCTCGATCGGCAGGCCATGGCAGTCCCAGCCCGGCACATAGGGCGCATCGAAGCCGGCCAGGTAGCGCGACTTGACGATGATGTCCTTCAGGATCTTGTTGACCGCGTGGCCCAGGTGGATGCGGCCGTTGGCGTACGGCGGGCCGTCATGCAGCACGAACAGCGGGCGGCCGGCGGCGTTGTCACGCAGCTGCTGGTAGAGCCCCTGCGCTTCCCACCGCGCCAGAATGCCCGGCTCGCGCTTGGGCAGGTCGCCGCGCATCGGGAATTCGGTGGCTGGCAGGTTCAGGGTGGTCTTGTAGTCCTGGCTCACGCAGTGGCTCGCAATCTATGTTCGGAAAGGAGGGCGCGCGCCTGTTCGGCGTCGCGGTGCATCTGGTCGGTCAGTGCCGCCAGATCATTGAATTTCTCTTCGTCGCGCAGCTTGGCGACAAACTCCACGTCGATGTGGCGCCCGTACAGGTCGCCCTGGAAATCGAACAGGTGGGCCTCCAGCAGCGGCTCCACGCCGTCCACTGTCGGCCGGGTGCCGAAGCTGGACACCGACGGCCACGGCTGGTCGAACACGCCGTGCACCCAGGTCGCGTAGATGCCCGACAGTGCCGGGGTCTTCGGGAAGCGCAGGTTGGCGGTGGGGAAGCCCAGCGTACGGCCAAGCTGGCGCCCGCGCACCACCCGCCCGCTGATCGCGTAGGGGCGGCCGAGCAGGTCGTTGGCGCGGGCGAAATCGCCCCCCTGCAGCAGCTGGCGGATGCGGGTGCTGGAAATGCGCTCGCCATGCAGGTCCACCGCTTCAATCTCGCCGGCGCTGAAGCCCAGTTCGGCGCCCATCTCCTGCAGCAGTGCCAGATCACCGCGGCGGCGGTTGCCGAAGCAGAACTCCGGCCCGATCCAGACTTCGCGGGCGCCCAGCCGGTGCACCAGCAACTGGCGCACGAAGGTCTCGGCCGGCATCGCCGCCATCGCGGCATCGAAACGCAGCAGGCCGATCGCATCGACGCCGAGCTCGCGCAGGATCTCGACCTTGGTGCGCGCCAGGGTCAGCCGCGGCGGCGGCGTGCCCTGCGCGAAGAACTCACGCGGCAGCGGTTCGAATGCCACGGCCACTGCGGCCACGCCCAAGGCGCGCGCGCGGGCGACCGCGTGGCGGACCAGCGCACGATGGCCCAGGTGAAGGCCGTCGAATGCACCGATACAGACCACGCTTCCGTTGGGGAACAGCTCCCCGCCCTCGACGCTTCTGAACAGCCTGCTCATCAACTCTCGTTCCGGCCCGACCGGGGCCGCCGCTTCAATGGTGTAACCCTGAAGTATAGCCGCCACGGGCCGCGATCAATGCCCGCGCAGGTCGCGCGGGCGGAAGCCCATCGCCAGCATGGCCACCGCATAGGTCGCGCCGCCGCCGCCGACCAGCAACGCCAGGGCACCGATCCGCTCCCACACACGCATCGCGGAGAAACCCGGCAGCCAGTGCAGCAGGGCCAACAGCACGCCAACCATGGCCGCGCAGGCCAGCACCAGGCGCAGCAGATAGCCGCCCCAGCCTGGCCGGCGCTGGTAGACATCGGTCTTGCCCAGCCAGTACCAGAGCAGGCCCAGGTTCAGGTAACTGGACAGCGCGCTGGCGATGCCCAGTGCCAGGTGCAGGCCCGGCTGCTTGCCGATCGCCGCCATCACGCCCTGCGCCTTCAGCGCGTCGGGGACCATCACCTGGTACAGCACGGCCAGCAGGGCGAAGTTGAACACCATGTTGGCCACCAGCGCCGCCACCCCGGCGCGCACCGGGGTCTTGGTGTCCTGGCGGGCGTAGAAGGCCGGCAGCACCACCTTCAGCAGGGCGAATGCCGGCAGGCCGAAGCTCAGGCCGTACACCGACAGCGCGGTCATGCGGGTGTCGAAGGCGCTGAACTGGCCGTGCTGGAAGATGGTCGCGATCAGCGGCTCGGCCAGCAGCAGCAGGCCCAGCATGGCCGGCACCGAGATCAGCAGGGTCATGCGCAGGCCCCAGTCCAGCGAACGCGAGAAGCCCTCGCGGTCGGTGCTGACATGGTGGCGGGCCAGCGCCGGCAGGATCACCGTCCCTAGGGCCACGCCGAACACGCCCAGCGGCAGCTCCAGGAAGCGGTCGGCCAGCGACAGCCAGGACTGCGAGCCGTCGGTCAGCTTGGCCGCGATCACCGTATCCAGCAGCAGGTTGATCTGCGCCACCGAGGAACCAAACAGGGTCGGCACCATCAGCGTCATCACCTTGCGCACGCCCGGGTGGCGCCAGCCCCAGCGCGGCAGGGTCAGCAGGTTGATGCCCTTCAGCGAGGGCAGCTGGAACAGCAACTGCAGGATGCCGGCGGCCAGCACCGCCCAGCCCAGCGCCAGGATCTGCTTTTCCGGCGTACCGCCCAGCCGCGGTGCCAGCCACAGCGCGCCGGCGATCATGCACAGGTTGAGAATGACCGGGGTCAGCGCCGGCATGGCAAAGCGCTGGAAGCTGTTCAGCGCACCACCGGCCAGTGCGGTCAGCGAGACGAACAGCAGGAACGGGAAGGTCAGGCGGAACAGGTCGACCAGCAGGCCCTGCTTGACCGGATCGGTATCAACGCCACTGGAAAAGACCGAGGCCAGCTGCGGCGCGAAGATCAGCGCCAGTGCGGTGACCAGCATCAGCACCCCGCCCAGGGTGCCGGCGGTACGGGCCATCAGTTCGCGCAGCTCGGCGTGGCTGCGGGTTTCCTTCACTTCCGTGAACACCGGCACGAAAGCGGTGGCAAAAGACCCTTCGGCGAACAACCGGCGCAGGAAATTGGGTACTCTGAAGGCGACCCAGAAAGCATCAGTGATGGCGTTGGTGCCGAACGTGGTGGTCACCACGAAGTCCCGGACAAGTCCGAGAACGCGCGAGACCATGGTCATGCTGCTGAACGACAGCAGGCCCCGCAACAACTTGGGTGAACTCACTCAGCGTCCCTCTTGACAATCGACTTGACGTGCATTTCTTACGCCATCATACTAGCTAGCTTGCTGTTCCCATAACACCGATTTTTTCAGGAAACCACCACCGTGGCCAATATCAAGTCCGCCAAGAAGCGCGCCAAGCAGACCGTCGTGCGCAACGCGCGCAACGTGGCTCAGCGCTCGATGCTGCGCACCGCTGTCAAGAAAGTGATCAAGGCGCTGGACGCCAACGATGCCGCCGGCGCCGAAGCCGCCTTCGCCGTTGCCCAGCCGATCCTGGATCGCTTCAGCGCGCGTGGCCTGATCCACAAGAACAAGGCTGCTCGCCACAAGAGCCGCCTGAACGACCGCATCAAGGCCCTCAAGGCCGCCTGATCCGGCGTTGCCGCCCTGCCCTTCGGGGTTGGGCTGCAGACAAAAGCCCGGCCCCGGCCGGGTTTTTTATTGCCTGCGGTTTCCACCCTGTAGAGCCGAGCCCATGCTCGGCTGGCCGCGCGAACAGCAGCCGAGCATGGGCTCGGCCCTACAGAAGAGCGGTAGCCAACAAAAAAACCCGGCCAAAGCCGGGTTTTTTGCACGGAACCACAACGCCATCATTGCGCGTCGCGGGCTTCCTGCTCTTCTTCCTTCTGGCGATCGAAGAAGGCCATGATCCGGCTCATGATCGGGAAGGTGCCTTCGCGACCCAGTGCGGAGACCAGGAACCACGGCTCCTTCCAGCCCAGCTCGGCAACGATCTGCTCGGCCGCAGCCTGCGCCTCGTCTTCGAACATCAGGTCAGCCTTGTTCAGCACCAGCCAGCGCGGCTTTTTCAGCAGTTCCGGGTCGTGCTTCTCCAGCTCGCGCTCGATCGCACGCACCTGCTCCACCGGCGAGATGCCGTCCACGCCCCCTTCCATCGGCGAGATGTCCACCAGGTGCAGCAGCAGGCGGGTGCGCTGCAGATGGCGCAGGAACTGCGCGCCCAGGCCGGCACCATCGGCCGCGCCTTCGATCAGGCCCGGAATGTCGGCGATCACGAAGCTGCGGTGGTTCTCCACCTTCACCACGCCCAGGTTCGGGTACAGCGTGGTGAACGGGTAATCAGCCACCTTCGGCGTCGCCGCTGAAACGGCGCGGATCAGGGTGCTCTTGCCGGCGTTGGGGAAGCCCAGCAGGCCGACATCGGCCAGCAGCTTCAGCTCCAGCTTCAGCGTGCGCTCCTCGCCCGGCTCGCCCGGCAACGCCTGGCGCGGCGAGCGGTTGGTCGAGCTCTTGAAGTGCATGTTGCCCAGGCCGCCACGACCGCCCTTGGCCACCAGCAGGCGATCGCCGTGCCGGGTCAGGTCGCCGATGACTTCATCGGTGGCCACGTTGATCACCACGGTGCCGACCGGCACGGTGATGGTCAGGTCTTCGCCGCCCTTGCCATAGGCCTGGCGGCCCATGCCGTTCTCGCCGCGCTGCGCCTTGAAGATGCGGTCATGACGGAAGTCGACCAGAGTGTTCAGGTTTTCGTCGGCGCGGATGTACACGCTGCCGCCCGCACCGCCGTCGCCGCCGTCCGGGCCGCCGAGCGGAATGAACTTCTCGCGACGGAAGCCAATGCAGCCGTTGCCGCCGTTGCCGGCGAACACTTCGATTTCTGCTTCGTCTACCAGTTTCATTGTTTCGATGCCTGCGATGGGCGTGGCCTGCCGGCCGCCGCCTTGAATGTTATGCCTGCCGATGGCCGGCAGCCCGGCCTGGCCGGTCTTGCTTCAACTCTAACGAAAAGCCCCGCCGAAGCGGGGCTCTTCATGCAGCACTCCCATGCCGGGGCACGGGTGCCGGCGATGCCTGGATCAGGCGTCGGCCGAGACGATGCTGACGGTGCGACGCTTCTTGGCGCCCTTGACCGAGAACTCCACCTTGCCGTCCACGAGGGCGAACAGGGTGTGGTCACGGCCCAGGCCAACGCCCGAACCCGGGTGGAACTGGGTGCCGCGCTGACGCACGATGATGTTGCCGGCTTCGATGGCCTGGCCGCCGAAGATCTTGACGCCCAGGTACTTCGGGTTGGAGTCGCGACCGTTGCGCGAGGAGCCTACGCCCTTTTTATGTGCCATGACTGCTTCTCCTGATGCTTAGCCGGCGATGCCGGTGATCTCGATTTCGGTGTAGTACTGACGGTGACCCTGACGCTTCATGTGGTGCTTGCGGCGACGGAACTTGATGATCCGGACCTTGTCAGCACGACCCTGGGACAGGACCTTGGCGGTGACGGCAGCGCCCTTCAGCGCATCGCCCAGCTTCACGCCGTCGCTGTCACCCAGCATCAGGATGTTGTCAAACTTGATCTCGCTGCCGACTTCGACTTCGAGCTTTTCAATGCGGAGCTTTTCGCCCTGCGCCACGCGGTATTGCTTACCGCCGGTGACCAGTACTGCGTACATGACCAGGCCTTCCTCTGTAGTTATTGTGGTCTGAGCTGCCGCCATCGAGGGCGGACAGGAGCGGGATTGTACGCAGAACATCGGGCGCGGGTCAAGTCAACCCCTGGACGGCCTGGGGGGGGCACGGCCGGAACCGGGTCAGATCCCTTTTCACGTCGTGAAAAGGGATCTG